>NZ_JBFBDO010000005.1:0-175549 GCF_040683335.1 Kitasatospora sp. NPDC093806 | reverse complement strand
CGCCCCCCGGGGGGCGGGGGGCCGGGCCGCTCTGCCGTTCCGCCGGCGGATCCGTCGGGGGGATCCGCCGGCGGGATCCGTCAGTGGAAGAAGTGACGGGTGCCGGTGAGGTACATGGTCACGCCGGCCTCGGCGGCCGCCGCGATCACCTCTTCGTCCCGGATCGAGCCGCCCGGCTGGACGATCGCCCGGACACCGGCGGCGATCAGGATCGCCGGGCCGTCCGCGAACGGGAAGAACGCGTCGGAGGCCGCGTACGCGCCCTTGGACCGCTCACCGGCCCGCTCGACCGCGAGCTTGCAGGAGTCGACCCGGTTGACCTGGCCCATCCCGACGCCCACCGAGGCGCCGTCCTTGGCCAGCAGGATCGCGTTGGACTTGACGGCCCGGCAGGCCCGCCAGGCGAAGGCCAGCTCGGCCAGCTCGTCGGCGGACAGCGCCTCGCCGGTGGCCAGCGTCCAGGTCGCCGGGTCGTCGCCCTCGGCGTGCACCCGGTCGGCGTCCTGGAGCAGCACGCCGCCGGAGATCGGGCGCACCTCCTGGCGGTTGGCCGGGGCCTCCGGGGCGAGCAGCACCCGCAGGTTCTTCTTGCGGGCCAGCACCTCGACGGCGCCGTCCTCGTAGCCGGGGGCCACCACGACCTCGGTGAAGATCGGGGCGATCTGCTCGGCCAGCTCCACGCTGACCGGGCGGTTGACGGCGATCACGCCGCCGTACGCGGAGACCGGGTCGCACTCGTGCGCCTTGCGGTGCGCCTCGGCGACGTCGGCGCCGGTCGCGATGCCGCACGGGTTGGCGTGCTTGATGATCGCGACGGCCGGCTCGGCGTGGTCGTACGCGGCACGGCGGGCGGCGTCGGTGTCGACGTAGTTGTTGTACGACATCTCCTTGCCGTGCAGCTGCTGCGCACCGGCCAGGCCGCCGCTGCCGTCGGTGTAGAGCGCGGCGCCCTGGTGCGGGTTCTCGCCGTAGCGCAGCACGTTCTGGCGCTCGAAGGAGGAGCCGAGGAAGGCCGGGAAGGCGTCCTCGGTCTCGGTGTAACCCGAGGCCTCGAACCAGTTCGCCACCGCGACGTCGTAGGCGGCGGTGTGCGCGAAGGCCTGGGCGGCCAGGCGCTTGCGGGTCAGCAGGTCGAAGCCGCCGCCCTGGGCGGCCGCGAGGACGTCCTGGTAGCGGGCCGGGTCGACCACGACGGCCACCGAGGGGTGGTTCTTGGCCGCGGCGCGGACCATGCTCGGGCCGCCGATGTCGATCTGCTCGACGCACTCGTCCGGCGTGGCGCCGGAGGCGACGGTCGCCTTGAACGGGTAGAGGTTCACCACGACCAGGTCGAAGGGCTCGACGCCCAGCTCGGCCAGCTGCGCGCGGTGCGACTCCAGGCGCAGGTCGGCGAGGACGCCGGCGTGCACGCGGGGGTGCAGCGTCTTCACGCGCCCGTCCAGGCACTCCGGGAAGCCGGTCAGCTCGGAGACCTCGGTCACCGGGACGCCCGCGGCGGCGATCCGGCCGGCGGTGGAGCCGGTGGAGACGATCGCGACCCCGGCGGCGTGCAGGCCCTGGGCCAGCTCCTCCAGGCCGGTCTTGTCGTACACGCTGATCAGGGCGCGGCGGATCGGCCGGACGTTCTCGGAGACGGGAGTGGTGGTGGGGGCGGCGCTCATGCCGGAATCCATACCTTTCGGTCCTCGATGCGGTGACCCTCGCGGGCCAGCCGGCCCACGACGTCGACGAGCAACTTGCGCTCGACTGTCTTGATGCGCTCGTGCAGCGCGTCGCCGCCATCGGCGTGGTCGGCGTCGAGGACCTCGACGACGCCCTGCGCGATGATCGGCCCGGTGTCGACGCCGGCGTCGACGAGATGAACGGTGCAGCCGGTGACCTTCACGCCGTACGCGAGCGCGTCGGTGACGCCGTGGGCGCCGGGGAAGGCGGGCAGCAGCGCGGGGTGGGTGTTGACGATCCGTCCGGCGAAGGCCGCGATGAACTCGGGGCCGAGGATCTTCATGAAGCCCGCCGTGACGACCAGGTCCGGCTCGTACGCGGCGACGGAGGCGGTCAGCGCGCGGTCCCAGTCCGCCCGGTCCGAGAAGTCCTTCACCCGGTGCACGAAGACCGGCAGGCCGGCCCGCTCGGCGCGGTCCAGGCCGACGATGCCGTCGCGGTCCGCGCCGACGGCCAGGATCTCGGCACCGTACGCGGGGTCGGCGACGGCGTCGATCAGCGCCTGGAGGTTGGTGCCGGAGCCGGAGACCAGCACCACCAGACGGGCCGGTCCGGGCGTGCGGGGTGGGAAGAGCTGAGCGGGGGCGGCGGCCACTGCGCGATTCTCCGTAGGTCGGGCGCCGTCCGCTGGTACATCCACCGGCGGTGGGGCCACTACGAACGGCAGGTCGAGCGAGGGGGAACTCCGGGAAAACCCGCCGCGACGCGGGGTCCGGGGAACCCGTGGGAGCTGCTGACCGTCACCACCATAACGGCTGGTCGGACGGCCTCCGTCACGCCGCCGGGGGCTACGCGCGTAGCTGAGACGGGGATCTCGCCGGGTGGCGACCCGCCCGCGCGGGGCGCGCGCGGATGTCGTCCGGGCGACGTCCGGGCGGCGTCCGGCGCCCGGCCGACCGTCCGACGACAGGCCGCCGAAGCCCCCCACGCGGGCCTGCGGGATCATAGGGTGGCGCGGGCGCACCCGCCCACCGACCGAGAAGGAATGGCTGAACCATGAGCAGCGGTGACGACACCGGCGAGCGCAACCCCTTCGCGCCGCCGCCGGCGGATGCCCCCGACCAGCCGTGGCGGCCGCGCGCCCCCCGCCCCACCGGCGACGCCGACCAGCCCGACGGCCAGGGCGGCGACCCGGACGAGCGGCCCCTCGTCCCGCCGCCGCACCCCTGGAGCCCCGGCTACCAGGGCAACGGCTGGCACCCCCGCCCGGCCGCGCCGCAGCCGCCCAAGCTCGACCCGAACGACCCGGCCCAGCGCAAGGCCCGCAACGCCGCCCTGGCCGGCATGGGCGCGCTGGTCTGCGCCTTCGCCTCGCTGCACTACGTCGCCCTGTTCATCGGCGGGCTCGCCATCGTCTGGGGCGTCTCCGCGATGCGCGCGCCCAAGGCGGCCGCCCCCGCCGACGGCACGGGCGGCGTCCCCCTCGAAAGCAGCGCGCCCAACCCGCTCACCCCCGCCGCGCTGGCCGGCATCCTGACCGGCGCGATGACGGTCGTCTTCGTCTCCTCCGTGCTGGGCCTCGCCGTCCGCTACCACGACTACGTCACCTGCGTGCAGGACTCGCTCACCGCCAGCGGCACCGACGGCTGCGAGCGGCTCGCCCCGCAGTGGTACGTCGACATCACCAAGAAGAGCGACTGAGGCAGCGCGGCTGAGCGACCGGGCGTTACCCGGCCGCCCGGTCAGACCGCCCGGTCAGCTCCCCGTCGGTCCTTCGCGGTCGACCGGGGTGGCCGAGGCCGCCCGGCCCGCCGGGGAACCGGACAGGCGGGTGACCGCAGCATGCGCGCGGGCGCGCAGCAGGAGCGCGCCCCGGCGTGCGGTCGTGACGAGCGCCCCGGACCCCGGCGACCGACCCGCCGCCACCCGCACCAGCCGGGCCCGGGACAGCAGCGCCGCCGGGGCCGCCACCGCCGCCACCCAGGCCGCCGCGGCCGGCCCCGTCCACCACGGCACCGGCCCCAGCCCGGCCATCCGGCCCGCCGCCAGCGCCCCGCCGGAGGCCCAGCTGCCCAGCGCCGCCGCCACGCCGACCAGCGCCGCGACCACCAGCACCGCCGCCGCCGTGGCCGACGAGGACCACGGGACGCGCGGCCCGTCCCCCGCTCCCGCCACCCGCCCACCGGCGGCCGCCGCCCGGCCCAGCACCAGCCCCGGCACCACGCCCGCCAGCACGGGCAGCAGGCCGACCACCGACCGCCAGCCGCCCGCGCCCGGCTCCGGGAGCAGCGCGAACAACGGGAACTCCGGCACCGGCCCCAGCACGGCGAGCGCCGGGGACACCACGGTTCCCGCCCCCACCGCGAACCCCGGCCCGAGCGCGTACGCCGCGCCCCACACCACCGCGTTCGGCAGCAGCGCCAGGCTCACCAGCAGCGCCCCCGCCACCGCCGCCGGGCCGCCCGCGAACACCGCCGACCCGCCGGGCGGCGCCGCGCCCGCCGGTGCCGCGCCCACCGACAGCGCGGCCAGCACCGCCGCCCCCGCCACCACCAGCCCGCCGGCCGCCACCAGCCCCGCCCCGGCCGCCAGCGCGGCCGCCCGGACCGCCGCCGCCCCGCCCACCGGCCGGACCACCGCGGGCAGCCCGGCCAGCGCCCGCTCCAGCACCCCCACCGGCGCCGGCACCGCCCGGGACCGGGCGCCGGCCGCCACCGCGGCCCCCGCCAGCACCGCCACCACGGCGAGGTCCGGCAGTACCCGGGCCCGGAACTCCCCCGCCCCCGCGCACTGCGCCACCACCCCCGCCGCCACCGTGCAGTAGCCCGTCCACACCGCCGACGCCCCGCCGCGCCGCCCCCGTCCCCCGGGCCGGGCCGCCACCCGCGCGGCCGCCCGGTACAGCTGGCCCACCGCCAGCAGCCCGAGCAGCAGCGGCGTGACCGTCAGCGGCGCCTCCGCCGCCCCGCGCAGCACCGGCGCACCGTGCCCGAGCAGCCAGAGCGCCGCCGCCAGCCGCAACGCCCCGGCCGCGCCGTCGTCCGCGTACGGGGTCACCACCCAGAGCCCGAGCACCGGAACGGTGACCACGGCCAACCCGAGCAGGGCCGTCCGCACCCCGGTGAGCAGGGCGGACAGGACGGGTCTGGCGCCCAGTTCGCCCGGCACTTCCAGGATCGGACGGCCCATCAGCTGCGTCATGGGCCTCATCGTGCCAAGGCGACTCGCCATGCTCCGTGAAGCGGCAAACCGCCGGGGTGTCCCAGATTATTGGCTTATGCGCATTTTCAGACCATGCCCTTTCGCCGCCACGACCGACCCGGCCCGGAGCGTCTGATGACCAAGCCCCCGACCACCGAACGCCCCACCGGCCGGACCGCGCCCGCGCCCGCCGCCGCGTCCGGGCCTGCCACGCAGAGCCGCAGTGGGAAGGGGCACCCCGGCAAGGGCAAGGCTGCCGACCACGGCCGCACCGACCCGGGGGCGGGGGCGGGACGTGGGGTGGCGGGGGCGCCCGTCCCGCCCGGGGACCTGCTGCGGCGGCTGACGGTGCGTGAGGCCCAGGCCTTCGCCCACCTCGCGGCCGGTCGCGACCTCGAAGAGACCGCCGCCGCACTCGGCGTCGCCCCCGCCACCGCCCGCAGCTACCAGCACCGGGCCCTGCGCAAACTCGGCACCCGCACCCAGGCCGAGATCACCGCCCTCGCCGCCCTCCTCCCCCCACCACCGGCTGATGGCCTCGGACGGACGGCGGACGGTGGCCGCGCCGCCCACGGGCGGCTCGCTGCCGAGGCGGCCGCGCCTGCCGGCCAGGCCGCGAAACCCGCAACACCCGACGCCACCAGCGGCAACGCCCACCCGCACCCTGCCCCCGCCGATCTACGGCCCAGCGTCGGGGCGGCCGCACCGACCGGTCAGGCCTCGAAGGCCACAACATCCGACGCCGCCGACAAGCAGCCGACCCCCACCGAAGCGGCCGCCCCGCGTGCGGGCAGCCCCACGCCGGCGACCGACGGACGCCCGGCCGCCGAGGCGACCAGGTCCACGGGCCAGGTCGCGAAGCCCGCAGCACCCAACGTCGGCAACCAAGCAGCAAGCGGGACGCCCGCCGCCGTCGGCAGCGGCGCCAAGCCTCCGGCCCCCACCCCCGTCAGTGAAGCGGCCACACGTACCGACCAAGCCGCGAAAGCCCCGTCTGCCGCCGACAAGCAACCCGTCACCGAAGCGGCCGCCCCGCACACGGCCGACGCCAAACCATCGGCCACCACCAACGGGCGGCCTGCCGCCGAGCGGCACGCAGCACCCGCTGCCGCTGTCGGCAGTGCCAAGCCAGCAGCCCCCGCCCCCGCCAATGGGCGGCCCGTCGCCGAGGCGGCCAAGCCTGCGCAGGCCGCCCCTCCTGACCGAGTGGCAGCACCTGGGGCGCCCGATACCGCGCCACCAACCACCACCCACGCCGGTGGTCGACCCGGCCCCGAGACGGGCGCGCCTACCGTCCAGGCCGCGAAACCCGCAGCGCCCATCGCCTCTGTCGGCGGCGCCAAGCCACCAACCCCCACGCCCACCAACGGCCGGCCCGGCGCCGACGCGACCGCGCCGACCGGTCAGGCCCCGAAAGCCCCAGCGTCCGGTGCCGCCAAGCCATCGGCCACCGCCCCCACCGGTGGACAGCCCGGCGCCTCCGCGACCGCGCCTGCCGACCAGGACACGAAAGCCGCCGCGTCCGCTGCTGCCGTCGGCGGCGCAAAGCCACCAACGTTCACCAACGGGCGGTCCGGTGCCGACGGCCAGGCCACGAAAGCGACGCCCACCTCCGTCGGCAGCACAAGGCCGCCAGCCACCAGCAACGCGGCTACACCTGCCGACCAGACCACGAAAGCCGCCCCCGCTGCCGTCGGCAGCGCAAAGTCAGCGGCCTCCACCCCTGCCAATGGGCGGCCCGGCGCTGAGACGGCCAAGCCTGCGCAGGCCGCCCCTCCTGACCAAGTGGCAGCACCTGGGGCGCCCGATACCGCACCAGCAACCACCACCCCCGCCGACGTACGGCCCGGCGCCAAGGCGGCCGAGCATCCCGGCCAGGCCGCGAAAACAGCGCCCGCCTCCGTCGACAGCGGAAAGCCAGCGGCCTCCACCCCCACCAGTGGGCGGCCCGGCATCAACACGGCTGCGCCTACCGGCCAAGCCGCGAAACCCGCGACGGCCACCGCCGCCGTCGGCAGCGCGAAGCCACCAGCCGCCGCCGCGACCGCGCCCATCAGCCAGGGCCTGAAAGCCACAACCGCGGCTGCCGCCGTCGGCAGCGCGAAAGCACCGGCCGACGCCGACGCGACCGCCCCCGTCAGCGAGGGCGCAAAAGCCGTAGCGCCCACCACTGCCATCGGCGGCGCGAAGGCACCAGCCATCGCCGGCGGGCAGCCCGGCGCCGAGGCTGACGCACCTGTTGGCCAAGCCGCAAAAACCGCAGCGGCCACTGCCGCCGTCGGCGGCGCCAAGCCACCGGCCACCACCGACGCGAGCTCGTCTACCGGTCAGGGTGCGAAGGCCACGGCGCCCAACGCCGCCAAGCCGACCACTCCCACCCGACCCGCCACCGACGACCCATGCGCGGACAAGGCCAAACGCACCGACGGGGAGCCCGCTGCTGCGGCCGAGGCGTTCAACGAACCGTACGCGGACAAGGCCAAACGCACCCGCAGGGAGCCCGCTGCTGCGGCCGAGGCGTTCAACGAACCGTGCGCGGACAAGGCCAAGCGCACCGGCGGGGAGCCCGCTGCTGCGGCCGGGGGGTTCGAGGAGGTGTACGAGGCGGCGCACGCGCGGTTGGTGCAGCAGGTGTTCCTGCTCACCGCGTGCAAGCACCGGGCCGTGCACTGTGTCGGGCGGGCGTTCGGGGAGGCGCGGCGGCGGTGGGCGCGGGTCGTGGGCGGGGGTGATCCGGAGCGGTGGGTGCGGGTGCGGGCGTTCGAGCTGGCGCTGTCGCCGTGGCACCGGGGCGGGCCGCGGCGGGCTCACGCGTGGCGGCTGCCGCACCGTCGGATCAAGGTCCGTCCGGCCGACGAGACCCAGGCGGTGCTGCCGGACCACGACCGCCTCACCGACCGGGACCGCGCGCTGTTGAAGGCGCTCCGCCGGCTCTCCCGCCCGCAGCGCCGGGCGCTGGTGCTGCACGACGGCCTCGGACTGCCCGCCGTCGCGGTGGCGGAGGAGGTGGAGTCGACGCTGGCCGCCGCCGAGGGCCGGGTGTGGACGGCGCGGACGGCGCTCGCGCACTGGGTGCCGGAGCTGGTGGGGCCGGATCCGGCGGCGGACGGGTTCGCCGACCGGCTGTGCGGGCTGCTGCACCGGGCGGCGGTGCGCGGGGTTCCGGAGCCGCACCGCCCGCCGGTGCCGCTGCTGCGGGCCCGGCACGGGCTGGTGAGCGCGGGCCGGACCGGCGCGGCGGTGCTGCTGACGGCGGCGGTGGGGGGCGCGGTGGTGGCGACGCTGGCGGGTGGCGGGCCGGGTGAGCTGTTCCGGCCGCCGGAACCGCCGCCGCCGTCGCTGTGCGCGGCGTTCCCGACGCTCGCCTCCTCGCCGGACGCGCTGCTGCCGCTGCTCCCGGACGGGGCGCCGAGCGGGGTGCACAGCCTCTGGTGCTCGCCGACGCCGGGGCTGGAGCCGGTCGTGCTGGACCCGCCGCCGCCCCGCCCGGACGGGCCGTACCGGCCGCCGGCGGGCGGCCGGACCACCGAGGCGCTGCCGCCGCCGGGCACGGTGGCCGGCGCGCTGTCCGCCTGCGCCCTCTGGGCCCTGCACCCCTGCGCGACCGACCGCTGAACGGCGAGCGCGGAAAGCACAGCGCCCCGTCCGGGAGTCCGGACGGGGCGCTGTGGGACAAGCCGCGGGGCGTCAGCCCTTGAACAGCTCGCGGGCCAGGCGGGCGGTCTCGGACGGCGTCTTGCCGACCTTGACACCGGCGGCCTCAAGGGCCTCCTTCTTCGCCTGGGCGGTGCCGGACGAGCCGGAGACGATGGCGCCGGCGTGGCCCATGGTCTTGCCCTCGGGGGCGGTGAAGCCCGCGACGTAGCCGACGACCGGCTTGGTGACGTGCTCGGCGATGTAGGCCGCGGCACGCTCCTCGGCGTCGCCACCGATCTCACCGATCATGACGATGAGCTCGGTCTCCGGGTCCTCCTGGAACGCCTTGAGGGCGTCGATGTGGGTGGTGCCGATGACCGGGTCACCGCCGATGCCCACGGCCGAGGAGAAGCCGATGTCGCGCAGCTCGTACATGAGCTGGTAGGTCAGGGTGCCCGACTTCGAGACCAGGCCGATCTTGCCGGCCTTGGTGATGTCGGCCGGGATGATGCCGGCGTTCGACTGTCCGGGGCTGATCAGACCGGGGCAGTTCGGGCCGATGATCCGGGTCTTGTTGCCCTTGGAACCGGCGTAGGCCCAGAACGCGGCGGTGTCGTGCACCGGGACGCCCTCGGTGATGACGACGGCCAGGCCGATCTCGGCGTCGATGGCCTCGACGACGGCGTCCTTGGTGAACTTCGGCGGCACGAAGATGACGGTGACGTCGGCACCGGTCTTCTCGATGGCCTCGGCGACGGTGCCGAAGACGGGCACCTCGGTGCCGTCGACGTCAACGGTGGTGCCGGCCTTGCGCGGGTTGACACCGCCGACGATCTGGGTGCCGGAGGCGAGCATGCGGCGGGTGTGCTTCATGCCCTCGGAGCCGGTCATGCCCTGGACGATGACCTTGCTGTCCTTGGTAAGGAAGATAGCCATGGTGTGAAAGTCCCCTTCCTTACTTGTTGGCCAGCTCGGCGGCGCGGTCGGCCGCACCGTCCATGGTGTCCACGCGCTGGACCAGCGGGTGGTTCGCGTCGTCCAGGATCTTGCGACCCAGCTCCGCGTTGTTGCCGTCGAGGCGGACGACGAGCGGCTTGGTGACGGCCTCGCCCTTCGACTCGAGCAGGGCCAGGGCCTGGACGATGCCGTTGGCGACCGCGTCGCACGCGGTGATGCCGCCGAAGACGTTGACGAAGACCGACTTGACGTCGGGGTCGCCGAGGATGATCTCCAGGCCGTTGGCCATGACCTCGGCGGAGGCGCCGCCACCGATGTCGAGGAAGTTGGCGGGCTTCACGTTGCCGTGCTGCTCACCGGCGTACGCGACCACGTCGAGGGTGCTCATGACGAGACCCGCGCCGTTGCCGATGATGCCGACCTCGCCGTCGAGCTTGACGTAGTTGAGGCCCTTGGCCTTGGCCGCGGCCTCCAGCGGGTTCGCGGCGGCCTTGTCCTCGAGCGCCTCGTGCTCCGGCTGGCGGAACTCGGCGTTCTCGTCCAGGGAGACCTTGCCGTCGAGCGCGATGATCTTGCCGTCGCCGGACTTGATCAGCGGGTTGACCTCGACGAGGAGGGCGTCCTCCTTGATGAAGACGGTCCACAGCTTCTGCAGGACCTCGGCGACCTGGTCGGCGACCTCGGCCGGGAACTTCGCCGCGGCGACGATCTCGGCGGCCTTCTCCGGGGTGCAGCCCTCGTTGGCGTCGACCGGGATCTTGGCGAGCGCCTCGGGGTTCTGCTCGGCGACGACCTCGATCTCCACGCCGCCCTCGACGCTGGCCATGGCCAGGAAGGTGCGGTTGGTGCGGTCCAGCAGGAACGAGACGTAGTACTCGTCCTTGATGTCCGCGGTCTGGGCCAGCATCACCTTGTGGACCGTGTGGCCCTTGATGTCCATGCCGAGGATCTGCCCGGCCTTGGCGACGGCGTCGGCCGGGTCGGCGGCGAGCTTCACGCCACCGGCCTTGCCTCGGCCACCCACCTTCACCTGAGCCTTGACGACGGCGCGGCCGCCGAAGCGCTCCGCGATGGCGGCAGCGTCTGCGGCGGTCTCGATGACATCACCGTCAAGCACGGGAACACCGTGCTTGGCGAAGAGGTCCCTCGCCTGGTACTCGAACAGGTCCACGTGTTTGTCCTTGTTCGTGGTCGCGGATTGTGTCTCTACGAGCGTGCCACGGCAGGATCTTCGCTGCGGGTCGTCGGGGCGGTGCGGGTACGCAGAGGTACGGCCTTGCGGCCCACACAGCCACGGGCGCACACGTCAATTCACACGCGCGTCACGTCCGTCTGGCAGGTTATCCCCGCCGGACGGGCGTGTTTCGCCCGGGACCGGCCCGTCTTTGGTGAGAACCGTCACAGAAAGCCTACGGGCGTGCGCCGGGCGCCCTGACCGGCGGGTCCGTTCGCCCGCGCCCCGGGTTCCGCCTTCCGAGTGAGCCCGGCGTGCGCCGCTTTGACACCTTTGTTCACACTCCGCGTTCCGCGAGCGCCGTTCCCGCGTTCCGCCTCGCCTCACACCCCCTGGTCCGGGACCGGGATCGGGCGCTTCTCGATCGCCGCCGCCATGATCTCCGGGAAGACGTCGGGGGTGCAGGCGAAGGCCGGGGCACCGAGCGCGGCCAGCGCGGCGGCGTGCGCGTGGTCGTAGGCGGGCGCCCCCTCGTCGGAGAGCGCCAGCAGGGCGATGAACTGGACGCCGGCCGCCTTCATCGCGGCGACCCGCTTGAGCATCTCGTCCCGGATGCCGCCCTCGTAGAGGTCGCTGATCAGCACCACGATCGTCTCGGCCGGTCGGGTGATCCGGGACTGGCAGTAGGCGAGCGCCCGGTTGATGTCGGTGCCGCCGCCGAGCTGGGTCGCGAACAGCACGTCGACCGGGTCGGTCAGCTGCTCGGTGAGGTCCACCACCGAGGTGTCGAAGACGACCAGCCGGGTGTCCAGGCTCTTCATCGAGGCCAGCACGGCGCCGAACACCGCCGAGTGCACCACGGACGGGGCCATCGAGCCGGACTGGTCGATGCAGAGGATGACGTCCTTCTTCACCGCGCGCTGCGCCCGGGCGTAGCCGACCAGCCGCTCGGGGACGACGGTGCCGTGATCGGGCAGGTAGTTCTTCAGGTTGGCGCGGATGGTGCGGTCCCAGTCGATGTCGCGGTGGCGCGGACGGTTGACCCGGGCGCTGCGGTCGAGCGCGCCGCCCAGGGTGGCCCGGGTGCGGTCGGCGAGCCGGCGCTCCAGCTCGGCGACCACCTTGCCGACCACCGCGCGGGCGGTCTCCCGGGTGGTCTCGGGCAGGGCGTGCTTGAGCGAGAGCAGGGTGCCGACCAGGTGGACGTCCGGTTCGACGGCCTCCAGCATCTCCGGTTCGAGCAGCAGTTGCTCCAGCCCGAGCCGGGTGATGGCGTCCTGCTGCATCAGCTGGACGACGGTGGCCGGGAAGTACTCCCGGATGTCGCCCAGCCAGCGGGCCACCTGCGGGGCCGAGCCGCCCAGGCCGGCCGCGCGGCGCCCGGAGCGCGGCTGCCCGGACCGGCCCTCGCCGGCGGCGCCCCGGTAGAGGGCGGCGAGCGCGCCGTCGATCGCGGCGTCCCGGCTGTGGAGGGTGCGGCCGGTGCCGTCCGCCTCGCCGCCGAGGACCAGGCGCCAGCGGCGCAGCCGCTCGTCGGCGGCGAGGGAGACGGGCTCGGTGGTGACGGCCATCGGGGCTCCTCTGGGTGCGGTCGGTGTCAGCGGGAAGGGGGATCAGGTGTCGCGGCCGTCGGCCTGCCGGGGGATCCGCGGCCGGTCCCCGGCGGGCTCGGGCCGGTCCGGTCGGTCCGGCAGCCCGAGCAGCAGGGCGACCACCGGCAGTGCGGCGGCGGCCCGGGCGGCGTCCAACTCGGCGTCTTGGTCGGCCGGTTCGTCCCGCCCGCCTAGCGGACCGGCCGCGACCCGGCTGCCGACGGTGCCGCGCACCCCGGCCTCCAGGGTGGCGAAGGTCCGCCGGAGCAGCGGCAGCACATCGGTGAAGACCTCCGCCGGGACGGCGGTCAGCCAGTCGTCGAGCAGGCCCAGCAGCCGGGGGTCGTGCAGCAGCAGGGCACCGCCGCCGGTCAGGAAGCCCTCGATCCAGCCGGCCGCGTCCGCCGGGCTGTTGGCGGCGGACAGGACCAGGCCGAGCCGGCGGCCGGCCTCCGCCGAGTCGAGCCGGCCGTCGTCCAGCAGCAGCCGGACGGCGCGCCCGCGCAGCAGTCCGGGGACACCGGTGGCCGGCCCACCGGCCGGCTCCCGCCGGGCGAGCGCCCGCAGCGTGCCCGCCCACCGCTCCGCGAGCCCACCGGCCGGGTCGAGGGCGGTGGCCGGGGCCGGGTCGGGGACGGCGGCCGGGTCAGGGGCGGTGGCCGGGTCAGGGGCGGTGGCGTTGCCAGGTCCACCGGCCGTGCCGGATCCGTCGGCAGAGTCGGATTCACCAACTGAGCCGGGTACGGCAACCAGGTCGGATCCACCGGCCGCGCCAGGTCCGGCGACCGAGCCGGATCCACCATGCGAGCCGGGCCCGCCGACCTGGTCGGAGCCGGCAGCCGTGCCAGGTCCGTCGGCCAGGCCGAGTCCGCCGGCCGAGCCGGGTCCGCCGGCGATGCCCGATCCACCAGGCGAGCCGGACCCGTCGACAGAGTCGGACCCGTCGACCGAGCCGGGCCCGCCCGCCGGGGCCAGGAGGCCGATCGCGCCGTGGACCTCGTCGAGGTGGGCGCGCATCAGGGCGGCGCCGGCCGGGTCCAGGCCGGTGCAGGCGGGCGGCAGGCCGACGCAGATCCGGTCGGCGAGTCCGCCGGCGACCTCGTCGAGCGCGCCGTGGTCGGTGCCCCGGACGTCGCCGTAGCGCAGCGCGCGGACCAGTGCGGGCAGCGCGCCGGCCAGGTGGGCGACGTCGGTGTCCAGGGCGGCGCGGTCGGCGAGCACCCGCATCACCGCGGGCAGCGCCTCGCCCAGCCCGGCCACCAGGCAGGTCTCCACCAGACCGGTGAGCTCGGCGAGTTCGACCGCCGCGTGCGCCGTGCCGACCGCCTTGCCGACGGCGGCCCGTTCGACCGTGGTGCCCCACTGGGCGGCCTCGGCGATCCGGACCGCGAACTCGGGCTGCCAGCAGAGCCGCCAGCTCTCCCGGAAGGTCCCGGTGGAGGTGACGGCGGAGCGGGCCGGCACGCCCCAGTCGACGCCGAGCAGGCGCAGCCGGTGCAGCAGCCGGGAACGGGCCGCGTCGGTGTCCTTGCGCAGGTCGAGGTCGAGGTCGCGCGGCGCGGGGTCGGGCTTGAGCCGCAGGGTGCGCTGCAGCCGGGCGAGGTCGCGCTGGAGCGGGACGGCGGGCGCGCCCTCGGGCACCTCGCCGAGCGCGTCGCCGATCACCAGCCGGTCCCGGACCAGGGCGAGCGGGACGTCCGAGCCGTCGCACAGCACCGAGCGGACGGCGTCCAGCGTCTCGGTGAGCCCGGCGAGCGGGCGGCCGCGCAGCACGGCGAGGGTGCGGGCCAGCCGGACGGCCTCGATGACGTGCGCGGAGGAGACCGGGTGGTCCTCGGCGCGGAGCAGTTCGGCGGCCCGGGTGAGCCAGCCGGGCAGCGGGTCGCCCTCGGTCCGGTACAGGTGGTGGTACCAGCCCGGGGAGACGATCCCGGCGCCGTAGCCGCTGAGCTGGGCGAGCCGGCGGTGCGTCCAGGGCACCCAGGTGATCTCGGTCCGCACCTTCTTCGGCAGGCCGGCGAGCAACGCCCGGTCGTGGGCGACGGTGGTCGTGGCGGCCAGCGCGGGGACGTGGAAGGCCCCGCAGACGACGGCGATCCGCCGGTGGCCGGCCCGGCGGGCGGCGCGGATCTGCTGGCGCATGTAGACCTCGCGCCGTTCGTCGTGCAGGCTCGCGCCGCCGTCCTCGCGCAGCGCGGTCATCGCCTCGGCGACGGCCGCGAAGGGCGCGAGCGGGTCCTCGCCGCCCACCGGGCGGCGGTGCTCGACGACGTCCTCCCACCAGCGTTCCGGGTCGTCGTGGCCGGCCGCCGCGGCGAGCCGGGCGATCGGGTCGCGCGGCAGCTCGGCGTCCGCGTCCTCCTCGTCGAGCCCCTCCGCAGTGTCCGTGGCGTCCGTGGCGTCCGCGAAGGCGTAGCCGGCCGGCAGGTCGATGAAGCGGAGCGGGACGCCGAGTTCGCCGGCGTAGCGGATCGCCACCCACTCGGGCGAGAACTCGGCGTACGGCCAGAACGCGGCCCGGGCCGGGTCGTCGGCCGCGTGGGCCAGCAGGGCGACCGGCGGCACCATGTCCTTCCCGGCGGCCAGCCCGAGGATCGGGTCGGCCTCCGGCGGGCCCTCGACCAGCACCGCGTCCGGTCGCAGCCGCTCCAGGGCGGCGGCCACCGCGCGGGCCGAGCCCGGACCGTGGTGCCGTACGCCCAGCAGCGTCACCTCCGCGCTCGTCGCCACGCCCGCCCCCACGCTCGTCCCCCCGCTCGTCCCCGTGCTCGTCGCTGCGCTCATCGCGTCCTCCCTCCGGTGTGTCGTGGTGTGTCGTGCGGGTTCAGCGGGCGTTCTCACGGGCGGCGCGGTAGAAGTCCTTCCAGCCGTCGCGCTCGCGGACCACGCCCTCGACGTACTCGCGCCAGACCACCTGGTCGGCGGCCGGGTCGCGGACCACCGCGCCGATCACGCCGGCCGCGACGTCGCCGGCCCGGAGCACGCCGTCGCCGAAGTGCGCGGCGAGCGCGAGGCCGTTGGTGACCACCGAGATCGCCTCGGCGGTGGAGAGGGTGCCGCTGGGGGTCTTCACCTTGGTCCGGCCGTCGGCGGTGACGCCGGCCCGCAGCTCCCGGAAGACGGTCACCACGCGCCTGATCTCCTCGGCGCCGCCCGGCAGTTCGGGCAGCCGCAGGGAGCGGCCGAGCTGTTCGACCCGGCGGGTGACGATCTCGACCTCCTCCTCCAGTGAGCCGGGCAGCGGGAGCACGACGGTGTTGAAGCGCCGGCGCAGGGCGCTGGACAGCTCGTTCACGCCCCGGTCGCGGTCGTTGGCGGTGGCGATGAGGTTGAAGCCGCGGACGGCCTGGGTCTCGGTGCCCAGCTCCGGGATGGGCAGGGTCTTCTCGGACAGGATGGTGATCAGACTGTCCTGGACGTCCGCCGGGATGCGGGTCAGCTCCTCGACCCGGGCGATCCGGCCGTCCGCCATCGCCCGCATCAGCGGCGAGGGGACCAGCGCCTCCCGGCTCGGCCCGTTGGTGAGCAGCTGCGCGTAGTTCCAGCCGTACCGGACGGCCTCCTCCGGGGTGCCGGCGGTGCCCTGCACCAGCAGCGTGGAGTCGCCGCTGATCGCCGCGGCGAGGTGCTCGGACACCCAGGTCTTCGCGGTGCCCGGCACGCCGAGCAGCAGCAGCGCCCGGTCGGTGGCCAGCGTGGTGACCGCGACCTCCACCACCCGGCGCGGGCCGATGTACTTGGGGGTGATCACGGTGCCGTCGGGCAGCTCGCCGCCCAGCAGGTAGGTGGCAACGGCCCACGGGGACAGCCGCCAGCGCTCCGGGCGCGGGCGCTCGTCCTGGGCGGCCAGCGCGGCCAGTTCGGCGGCGAACGCGTCCTCGGCGTGCTGCCGCAGGACGTCCGCCGCGGCGTCCGTCGCGGCGTCCGTGGTGGGGTCGGTCGTGAGGTCGGTCATCGGGGCTCCTTCGGGTCGGCCGCCGGGCGCACGGGTGCCCCGGCGGCGGGGTGACGGGAAAGGGGAGCCAGGTCGGCGTCCCGGCCTGCGACAACCACCCTGCACCGGACCACTGACAATCCTGACCGGACCTCAGTTCGGTCCGTCCGACTGTCAGTCCCCCCGCCTACGGTCGTGGGCATGGAGGAACGCTGGAGCACCGAACACGTCCTGTCCCTGGCGCCCGACGCCGCCTCGCGCAAGGCCGCGGGCAAGCTCTCCACGCCCGCGCCCTGGTCGGACACCGGCACCGACGGCGGCGCGGTCTGGGGCGCCTGCAAGGGCAGCGGCAGCACGCCGTACCGCACGGTCGTCGAGCTCGCCACGCCCGCCTACCAGTGCAGCTGCCCGAGCCGGAAGTTCCCGTGCAAGCACGCGCTCGGGCTCCTCCTGCTCTGGAGCGGCTCCCCCGACGCCGTGCCCGAGGCCGCCGAGCCCGCCGAGTGGGCCGCCGAGTGGCTGAAGGGCCGCCAGGAGCGGTCCGAGCAGCGGGCCGTGAAGGCCGAGGCCCCGGTCGATCCGGCCGCCGCCCGGCGCCGGGCCGAGAAGCGCTCCGCCCGGGTCGCGGCCGGCGCCGCCGAGCTGCGGCTGCGGCTGGCCGACCGGGTCCGGCACGGCCTCGCCGACCAGTCCACCGCCGGCCCCTGGGAGGAGGTCGCGGCGCGCATGGTCGACGCCCAGGCCCCCGGCCTGGCCACCCGGGTCCGCGAGCTCGACGCGCTGCCGCAGCACGGGCTGCTGGAGGAGTACGCGCTGCTCCACCTGCTCGCCACCGCCGCGACCCGGGTCGACGAGCTGCCCGCGCCGCTCGCCGCGACCGTCCGGGCCCGGGTCGGCTACACCACCGACACCGCCGAGCTGCTGGCCGGCCCGACGGTCCGGGACCGCTGGCAGGTGCTCGGCAGCCGGGACACGGCCGACGACCGGCTGACCACCCGCCGGCTCTGGCTGCGCGGCGCCAAGACCGGCCGGCCCGCCCTGCTGCTCGCCTTCGGCCGCCCCGGCCAGGCCCCCGAACTCGCCCTGCCCACCGGCCAGGTGGTCGAGGCCGAGCTGGCCTTCCACCCCGGCGCCCGCCCGCTGCGGGCCGTCCTCGGCACCCGCTACGGCGCCCCCGAGGCCGGGCCGGACGGCCCGCCGCCCGGTCTGGGCGTCGCCGAGGCGGTCGCCGGCTACGGCACCGCGCTGGCCGACGACCCGTGGCTGGACGCCTGGCCGACCGTGCTCACCGACGTCGTCCCGGTCCTCGCCCCCGAGGGCTGGCAGCTCACCGACGGCCGGCACACCGTCCCGGTGCGCCGCGCCGCCGTCCCCGAGGCCGCGCTCTGGCGGCTCGCCGCCGTCTCCACCGGCCGCCCGCTCACCGTCTTCGGCGAGCACGGCCACCAAGGCTTCGCCCCGGTCACCGCCTGGGGCGCGGACGGCCGCCCGATCGGCCTCACCACGCCCTGACCTGTCCCCGAACGGAGGAGGAGGCCCCGTGCCCGACCCCTGGGAGTCCCTGCACACCACCGCGCTGCTCGGCACCGACCGCCGTCCGCTCCCGGCGCCCGACCCGGCCGTCCCGTACGACGCCGCCGTGGACCGCACCGACCCGGCCACCGCGCTGCTCGAACTCGCCGCCCTGGCGACGGTCCGCCGCCGGGCCGGCGCGCTGCCCGTCCCGGCTGGCGGGCCGCCCGCCGCACCGGCCGCCGAGGACCCGCGCCCCGAACTGCCCGCCGCGGCCGCCCGCCGGCTCTCCCTGCTGCTCTCCTCCCGGGGCGGCGGCAGCGCCGTCCTCGCCAACCTGGGCGAGCTGCTCCCGCAGTGGCTGGCCACCGCCCGCGACCGCGGCTACCGGCCGCCCGCCGCCACCGTCCCGGCGCTGCTGGACGCCGCCCGGGCGCGCAGCGAACTGCGTCCGGACGCGGTGGCGCTGGCCGGGCCGCTCGGCCGCTGGCTCGCCGAGCGCAACCCGGACTGGCGGTTCGTCCAGCGTGCCGCCCCGCAGCCCGCGCCCGCCCCGCGGCCCACCCCCGAGCCCGCGTCCGCACCCGCACCGGGTCCGGACGCCGCCTCGGCCGGCGACGACCGGCTCTGGCACGAGGGCCTGTTCGCCGAACGGGTCACCCACCTCACCCTGCTGCGCCGCCGCGACCCGGCGGCCGGCCTCGCGCTGCTGCGCGGCACCTGGCCGACCGAGCGCGCCGAGGACCGGCTGCTGTTCCTGGACGCCCTCCAGGAGGGCCTCTCCCCCGCCGACGAACCGTTCCTGGAGGCCGCGCTCGGCGACCGCAGCAAGAACGTCCGGGCCACCGCCGCCGAACTGCTCTCCGCCCTGCCCGGCTCCGCCCTGGCCGCCCGGATGGCCGAGCGCGCCCGCACCGCCGTCCGCCTCTCCGAGCACGGCACCCACCTGCTGGTCACCCCGCCCACCGCGTGCGACGCGGCCATGCAGCGCGACGGCATCCCGCCCAAGTCCCCGACCGGGCGCGGCGAACGGGCCTGGTGGTTCGGCGAGCTGATCGCCGCCGCCCCGCTCGCCCTCTGGTCCGGGCACACCGGTCTGACGCCCGAACGGCTGCTCGCCCTGCGGGTCGGCGACGCCATCGACGAGACCAGCAGCACGTGGGCCGACGACCTGCGCGAGGCCTGGGCCCGGGCCGCCGTCCGGCAGCAGGACGCCGACTGGGCGCGCGCCCTGCTCGGCCCGCCGCCGGTCCCCGGCCCGGGGCGGACGGCCCGCCCCACCGGCGCCCCCGCCAAACTGCTCGCGGTACTGCCGCCCGCCGAACGGGCCGCCTGGACGGCCGCGTTCATCGAGGCGCACGGCCTGGGCGACGCCTTCCAGCTGCTCGGCGCCTGCGCCACCCCGTGGACGCCGCCGCTCTCCACCGCCGTGGTCACCGCGCTGGCCCGGGCCGCCGCCTCCGGCGCCTACCCGTGGAGCCACAGCGGGGTGCTCGGCATGACCGAGCGGGCGCTCTCCCCGGAGGCGGCCACCGCCGTGGAGGAGCTGGCCGCCGAGGCCGCGCCCGCCACGGCCTGGGGCGAGACCTTCGCCCGGCTGGCAGGCACCCTGCGCTTCCGGGAGGCGATGCTCGCCGAACTGGCCTGAGCCCGGACGCACAGGGGGCCCGGACACGCCAAGGCCCCGGGCACGCGAAGGGGCCGGTGCCGGACGCGTGTCCGGTACCGGCCCCGAGGGCGTGACGTCAGCCCGCGGCCCGCAGGTTGGCCGCGACCCAGGCGACCACGTCGCTGGTCGGCGTGCCCGGGGTGAAGATGTCGGCGACGCCCATCGCCTTCAGCTCGACGATGTCCTCGTCCGGGATGATCCCGCCGCAGAACACCTTGATGTCCGCCGCGTCGCGCTCGTTCAGCAGCTCGATCACCCGCGCGCAGAGCGTCATGTGCGCCCCGGACAGGATCGACAGGCCGATGCCGTCCGCGTCCTCCTGGATCGCGGTGTCGACCACCTGTTCCGGCGTCTGGTGCAGGCCGGTGTAGATGACCTCCATGCCGGCGTCGCGCAGGGCGCGCGCGATGACCTTGGCGCCGCGGTCGTGGCCGTCCAGCCCCGGCTTGGCGACCACCACGCGGATCGGTCCTGACACACCCATCACTGCCTCCCGGACCTCGTCGTCCATTCCCCACCGGACCTTGTGGGCACGGGCGAGGTTAACGAGCAATAACCAATCTGATGGGGAGGGTAGCGTCACCCGCCGCGGTTGGCGTTGCCGCCCCTCAAGACGAGGGGAAAATCACAGGCGCCCACCCACCCGGCACTCTCCTACCCCGCAACCGCACGCCCCCAGCCCCTTGACATACGGACTTTTGTCCGGATGTCCGGCTTCCGGCTACAGTCTCGGTCGTTTACCCCTCGCCCGACGACGCGCCCGAGGCCCACCGAGGAGGCAGCCCGCGATGGCTCCCGAAGCAGCCGCTCGCCCGACCCGTGCGGAACTGCGCGTCGCCGCCCGCGAGCAGTCCCGCGCACAGCGCCGCGACGCCGCCAAGGCCGCCACCCGGACGGCCCTGCTGCGGGTCGCGCTGCCCTCGGTCGCCGCCCTCGGGGTCGCCGCCGCGGCCGCCGTCACCGTCCAGGGCGAGGCCGACCAGCAGCGCGCCCAGGCCGCCGGCCGGCTTCCCGAGCAGGCCACCGCCGCCGCCTCCGGCGACAACGCGACCTACCCGTCGGAGCAGGCCGCGAAGGCCGCCGCCCAGCAGGCGCTCGCCACCGGCAACGCCGCCCAGGCCTCCCGCGGCGACGCCCGCCAGCCGCTCTCCGGCGCCCAGCCCGCGGCCGACGGCGCCGCCCCGGCGACCGGCACCGACCAGGCCCCGCCGCCCGCGGCCCGCCCCGCGGTCTCGCTGCCGGTGTCCCAGCACGGCCTCGGCGAGGTGTTCGGCGCGGCCGGCACCCACTGGGCCAAGCGGCACACCGGCATCGACTTCCCGGTGGACGGCGGCACCGAGGTCATGGCCGTCACCGACGGCACCATCCGCACGCAGTGGAACCCGTCGTACGGCTACATGTCGATACTCAAGATGGCCGACGGCACCGAGGCCTGGTACTGCCACCTGCGCTCGTACAAGATCCGCAAGGGCACGGTGAAGGCCGGCGACGTGATCGCCTTCGTCGGCAGCAGCGGCAACAGCACCGGCCCGCACCTGCACTTCGAGATCCGCCCGGCGGACGGCGGCGCCCCCGTCGACCCGCTGCCCTGGTTCCTCGCCCAGGGCGTCGACCCGCGGTAGCCGCCGCCGTTCCGCAGGCCTACAACTTCTCCACCGGCGCGTAGCGCAGCAGCAGCTGCTTGCGCCCCTCCGTGCCGAAGTCCACGGTGGCCTGCGCCTTGTCGCCGACCCCGGTGGTGGCCACCACGGTGCCCAGCCCGAAGGTGTCGTGGGTGACTCGGTCGCCGACCGCCAGCGCCACCGCCTCGCGCTCGACCGCCGCGCCGCCCGGGCGCCGCGCCGACTGCCCCCAGCCCGCCTTCGGCGAGGACGCCGTCGAGGCCGAACCGCGCGAGGAACCGCCGCGCGAGCCGCGCGAGGAGCCGCCCCAGGACGAGCCCGAGGACCCCGATGCCCCGGAGGAGAAGCCGCGCGAGGCCGGCGCCGCCACCCCGCCCGTGCGCTTCCACTCCACCAGCGGCTCCGGGATCTCCTCCAGGAACCGCGAGGCCGGGTTGTACGACGGCTGCCCCCAGGCGCTGCGCAGCACCGACCTGGTCAGGTAGAGCCGCTGCCGCGCCCTGGTCAGGCCGACGTAGGCGAGCCGCCGCTCCTCCTCCAGCTCCTTGACCTGGTTGAGCGCCCGCATGTGCGGGAAGATGCCGTCCTCCATGCCGGTCAGGAAGACCACCGGGAACTCCAGGCCCTTGGCCGTGTGCAGGGTCATCATCGTGATGACGCCCCGGCCGTCCTCGTCCTCGTCCGGGATCTGGTCGGAGTCGGCGACCAGCGCGACCCGCTCCAGGAAGTCGGCCAGCGAGCCGACCGGCGGCGCGCCGTCCTCCCCGGCGTCCGGACGCTCGCCCGGGTCCTGCTCGTACTCCAGGGCGACCGAGGCCAGCTCCTGGAGGTTCTCCACCCGGGTCTCGTCCTGCGGGTCGGTGGAGGCCTGCAGCTCGGCCAGGTAGCCGGTCTCCTCCAGCACCGCCTCCAGCACGGCCGCCGGACCGGCGCCGGACTCGACCACCTGGCGCAGCCCGGCCAGCAGCGCGTTGAACTTGCGCACCGCGTTCGCCGAGCGCGCGGCCAGCCCGTACGCCTCGTCGACCCGCACCAGCGCCTGGGCGAAGGAGATCCGCTCGCGCGCGGCCAGCGCGTCGATCATCGCCTCGGCGCGGTCGCCGATGCCGCGCTTGGGCACGTTGAGGATCCGGCGCAGCGGCACGGTGTCCTCCGGGTTGGACAGCACCCGCAGGTAGGCGAGGACGTCCTTGACCTCCTTGCGCTCGTAGAAGCGCACCCCGCCGACCACCTTGTACGGCAGGCCGACCCGGATGAACACCTCCTCGAAGACGCGGGACTGGGCGTTGGTCCGGTAGAAGATCGCCACGTCGCCGGGCTTGGCGGCGCCCGCGTCGGTGAGCCGGTCGATCTCGTCGGCGATGAACTGGGCCTCGCCGTGCTCGTCGTCCGCGACGTAGCCGACGACCTTCTCGCCGTCCTCGCCGGCCGTCCAGAGCTTCTTCTCGCGCCGGTTGGCGTTGCGCTCGATGACGGCGTTGGCCGCGCTCAGGATGGTCTGGGTGGAGCGGTAGTTCTGCTCCAGCAGGATCGTGGTGGCGTTCGGGTAGTCCTCCTCGAACTGGAGGATGTTGCGGATCGTCGCGCCGCGGAAGGCGTAGATCGACTGGTCCGCGTCACCGACCACGCACAGCTCGGCGGGCGGCACCTCGGCGAGCCGGCCGGCCGCCGGGTTCACGTAGTCGCCGTCGGCGGTGCGCTTGGGGGCGTCGGCCGCCGCGCCGCCGCTCAGCTCGCGGACCAGCATGTACTGGGCGTGGTTGGTGTCCTGGTACTCGTCGACCAGGATGTGCCGGAACCGCCGCCGGTAGTGCTCCGCGACGTCGGGGAAGGCCTGGAGCAGGTTCACCGTCGTCATGATGATGTCGTCGAAGTCGAGGGCGTTGGCCTCGCGCAGCCGCCGCTGGTAGAGGAAGTACGCCTCGGCGAGCTTCTTCTCCATCGGGTTGGCGGCCTGGTCGGCGTAGGTCTCCTCGTCGATCAGCTCGTTCTTGAGGTTGCTGATCTTCGCGGTGAAGGACTTCGGCGGGAACTGCTTCGGGTCGAGGTCGAGGTCCCGGCAGACCAGCGCCATCAGCCGCTGCGAGTCGGCCGCGTCGTAGATCGAGAACGACGAGGTGAAGCCGAGCAGCTTGGACTCGCGGCGCAGGATCCGCACGCAGGCGCTGTGGAAGGTGGAGACCCACATCGCCCGGGCGCGCGGGCCGACCAGCTGCTCGACGCGCTCGCGCATCTCGCCGGCCGCCTTGTTGGTGAAGGTGATCGCCAGGATCTCGCCCGGCTGCACCCCGCGGGCGCCCAGCAGGTGGGCGATCCGGTGGGTGAGCACCCGGGTCTTGCCGGAGCCGGCGCCGGCCACGATCAGCAGCGGCGAGCCGGCGTGCACGACGGCCTCGCGCTGCGGGTCGTTCATGCCCTCCAGCAGCGCGGCCGGGTCGATCACCGGACGGGCGGCGCCGTTGCGGTACCAGGAGTCGCGCTCGGCCTCGGCGGCATGGTCGGTGTGGAACAGCCCCTCCGGGATCGCCTCCTCGTAGGCGTCGTACGGGGCTTCGTCCTCGTACGGCGGCGGCTCCTCGTCGAGGGGCGGCGCGGGCTGCTTCGACCCGGCGGCGGGGGCCTCGAAACCGGGGAGCGGGAGGTCGTCAAAGAGGCTATTCATGGCACTCCGAGTCTATGGCCACCCACCGACAAGCCCGCCCGGTCCCGACGGACCGGACGGGCCTCGACAGCGGACGGGCCTCGACAGCGGACGGGCTCAGACCAGCCGGCGCGCGGTGGCCCACCGGGTCAGCTCGTGCCGGTTGCTGAGCTGGAGCTTGCGCAGCACCGCCGAGACGTGGCTCTCCACCGTCTTCACCGAGATGAACAGCTGCTTGGCGATCTCCTTGTACGCGTAGCCGCGGGCGATCAGCCGCAGCACCTCGCGCTCGCGCTGGGTCAGCCGGTCGAGGTCCTCGTCCACCGGCGGGGTGTCGGTGGCGGCGAAGGCGTCCAGCACGAAGCCGGCCAGCCGGGGCGAGAAGACGGCGTCGCCGTCGCCGATCCGGAAGATCGCGTCGACCAGGTCGGTCCCGGTGATCGTCTTGGTGACGTAGCCGCGCGCGCCGCCGCGGATCACGCCGATCACGTCCTCCGCCGCGTCCGACACGGACAGCGCCAGGAACTTCACGCCCCCCTGCTCGCCCATCAGCCCGGCCGAGCGGCGCAGCACCTCGACCCCGCCGCCGCCGGGCAGGTGGACGTCGAGCAGCACCACGTCGGGGCGCGTCTCGGCGACCACCCGGACCGCCGACTCCACGTCGTCGGCCTCCCCCACCACGTCGATGCCGGTCGTCTCGGTGCGCCCGATCTCGGCCCGGACCCCGGTCCGGAACATCCGGTGGTCGTCGACCAGCACGACCCGAGCGGTGCGGTCCGGCGCTGCCTCAGTCATTCGTTCTCTCCATCTCCAGCTCGACCTCGGTGCCGCCGTCCGGCGCGGGCCGCACCCGTGCGGTGCCGCCGTTGCGCTTCATCCGGCCGAGGATCGACTCCCGTACGCCCATCCGGTCCTCCGGCACCGTGTCCGGGTCGAAGCCCGGTCCGTGGTCGCGGACGAACACCATCACGGTCCTCCCCTCGACCTCGGCGTAGACCTGGACCGGTCCCCCGCCACCGTACTTGGCCGCGTTGACGGTCGCCTCCCTCGCGGCCTGCATCTGGGCCGCGATCCGCTCGTCCATCGGGCAGTCGCCGACGATGACCACCTCGACCGGGACGCCGTGCCGGTCCTCGACCTCGGCGACCACCGCGCGCAGGCTCTCCGCCATGGTGTCCGGCGCCGCCTCGGCCACCGCCTCCGGACGGTAGAGCCAGAGCCGCAGTTCGCGCTCCTGGGCGCGGGCGAGCCGCAGCACCTCCTTCGGGTCCTCGGCCCGACGCTGGATCAGGGTCAGCGTGTGCAGCACCGAGTCGTGCACGTGCGCGGCGATCTCGGCCCGTTCCTGGGCCCGGATGCGGGCGGTGCGCTCGGCCCCGAGGTCCTGCCACATCCGCAGCGCGTACGGGCCGACCAGCACCAGCACGCCGGCCAGCACCGCGAGCGAGGCCTCGATCACCGAGGCGATGGTGGAGCCGCTGCCCTGGGTGGCGAGGAAGGCGATGGTGCCCGCCACCACCAGCAGCACGCCCGCGCCGACCCGGGTGTACGCGCCGCGCCGCTTCTCGCCCTCCTCCAGGCCGAACCAGCGCTGCCAGCGGGAGTCGTCGGCCTGCCGCCAGACCAGCGCCACGCCGACGCCGATCGCCAGCAGCGGCCAGGTGTACGGCTTGGCGGTCTGCACGTTCAGCGCGTTGAGCAGCGCGATCACGCCGATCACCAGCGTCACCAGGGCGGCCAGCTGCCCCAGCCCGCCCTGCCGCGGCCCGCCCGGACCGGCGTCGGCCGCGGCCCCGTCGGCCGCTCCGGCCGCCGCCCCGGCGGGCTCGCCCCGGAGGGCGTGCTGCAGCACCTCGCGCAGCCGGCCGATCCAGCCGCCGCGCCGGGCGCCGCCCTTGCTCAGCTCCCCCGAACCGCCCTGCCAGGAGCCGACCGGGACGAACGCGCCGTTCACGTACACCCAGTGCGCCCCGCCGCGCCGGGCCGGCTCGCCGATGCCGATCGGCACCACGAACCAGAACGCCGCGTACAGCAGCGCGCCGATGCCCTGCGCGAAGAACAGCAGCACGAAGGCGATCCGCACCCAGCTGACGGGCAGTCCGAGGTGCACCGCGAGCCCGTGCGCGACCCCGCCGAGCATCCGTCCCTGCGGGCTGCGGTACAGCCGGCGGTACGGCGGCCGCTCACCGTCGGGCGCGGACGGGTCGACGCCCCCGGGCGGCGCGGGCTCGGGGGCGAGGGGACGGGAGTCGGAACCGGGTGCAGCCACGGCACCGATGGTTCCACGCGGGCGCGTCCACCCGCATCAGGGTGCATCCCTGACCCTTCTCAGGGACAAGTCAGGGTCCGGACAGGGGCAGCACCGGTTGGGCCGGGGAGCGACACCCACCAGGATGGTGCCATGACCCGAGACCACCGCACCGAGGAGTCCCATGAGGCCGGGCCGAGCGCCCCGCCCGCGCCGGACCGGCCCCCGCTGACCCGGGCCGAGCACCACCGCGTGGTGGCCGGCGTCTGCGGCGGCCTCGGCCGGCACCTGGACATCGACCCGGTGGTGTTCCGCGTCGTCACGGTCGTGCTCTGCCTCTCCGGCGGCCTCGGCCTCTTCCTGTACGGCCTCGCCTGGCTGATCGTGCCGACCGAGGCCGGCCCGGACGGCGCCGGCGGCCGCTCCGGGCGCACCGAGCTGCAGCGGGTGCTGACCGGCCGGGTGGACGGCCAGTCGATCGGCGCGGTGCTGCTGACCGTGATCGGCACCGGCGTCTTCTTCTCCCAGATGGGCGACGGCGACCAGATGTTCCCGTTGCTGCTGCTCGCCGGGCTGGTCTTCCTGGCCGTCCGGTACGACCCGGAGCGCCGGCGCGGCCGGATCCGCGGCCGCCGCCGGCACCGGCACGGCCACGGGCATGGCCACGGGCATGGCCACGGCGGCCCGTACGACCGCTGGTTCCCGGAGGCCGACCCGGCCGCCGGCGACCCCACCGGAGACCCGGCCGGCCACCCGACCGTCCGGGAGTGGGCGGACTCGGTCCGGGCCAACGCGCACGCCGCCGCAGCCCGTGCCCGGCACGCCCGGGAGCGCGCCGCCGGCACCGTCCCCGCCGACACCCCGCACGCCGGCCCGACCGGCTACCTGTGGGACCCGCGCCACCCCGAGCGCAACCCGTACGGCGCCGCCACCCCGCCACCGCCGCCACCGCCCCCGGGCGCGACCCCGGCCTACGGCACCGCGGCCCAGCCGTGGTGGCAGCGGCCCGACCTCCCGCAGGGCGACCCGCTGCGCAAGGACGGCCCCCCGGCCCCGCCGGCCCCGCCGCGCCCGCGCGTCGTGGTGCACCGGCGCGAGCGCTCCCCGCTCGGCCTGATCGGCCTGCTGCTGGCGGTGGGCGCGGCCAGCGCCCTCTGGTCGGCCTCGGCCGGCGGCGGCTCGACCGTCCGGACCGGCGCCGTGCTGGCCACCGCGCTGCTGGTGATCGGACTGACCCTGCTGGTCGGCGCCAAGTTCGGCCGGGCCCGCCGGCTGGTGGTGCCGGGCCTGCTGCTCACCGTGGCGCTGACCGCGGTCGGCCCGTCCTCGATCTCCGCGCAGAACCTGGCCGGCGAACGCTCCTGGACGGTCCCCAGCGCCGCCGAACTCCAGCCCACGTACAGCCTGGGCTTCGGCGAGCTGAACCTGGACCTCAGCGCGCTCGACCCGGCCGGCGGGACGCTGGCCACCACGGTCGAGCTCGGCGCCGGCGACCTGACGGTGTGGGTGCCGGCGGGCGTCACCGTCGAACTGCGGACCGAGGTCGGCCTGGCCGAGATCCGGGTGCCGGGCCGCGACGGCTACGACGACGGACCGGGGAAGTTCGACTACCGGGTGCTCCCGACGAACGGGCAGGCATCCAAGGGCACGCTCGACCTCTCGCTGAAGGTCGGGCTCGGCGACGTCAAGGTGGTCCAGAAGTGAGGAAGCACCAGCTCGACCTGTTCTCGCTGATCGCGGGAGGGCTGTTCACCGTGATCGCGGTGCTCTACCTGGTGGCGGCGGTGAACGACGTCTCGGTGAACGGCCGGATCGTCATCCCGGTCACCTTCATCGTGCTGGGCCTGGGCGGCCTGGCCGGGGCGGTGGCGGCGGCGGTCCGCCGCTCCCGGCCGGACGCCGAGCAGGAGTAGCGCCGGGGGGCGCTCAGCTCTCCAGCGGCCCGAGGTGCAGCTTGTCGCCCTCCTTGGTGACCCGGTACTTCGGCAGCGGCTTGGTCGCCGGGCCGTTGAGCACCGCGCCGGTCGCCGCGTCGAACCGGGAGCCGTGGCAGGGGCAGTACAGCTGGCCGTTCTTCGGCGCGTCGACCGCGCAGCCGGAGTGCGTGCAGACCGAGGAGAACGCGCAGTACTGGCCCGCCTTCGGCTGCACCAGGTAGACCGCGTCACCGCTGGCCGGGTCCTTGACCTGGGCCGAACCGCCGAGCGGGACGGTCGCGGCGTCCACCGTGACGGCCGCCGCGGCGGGCGCGGGGGCGGCGGCCTGCTTCGGCTTCGCGGACGGCTTCTCCCGCCCGAAGGTGGCGGTCAGCGAACCGGTGAGCAGCCCGGCGCCGCCCATCGCGACGGCCGCGATGCCGCCGTCCATCAGGGCCCGGCGCCGGACGTGGTCCTCGCTCAGGCCGCGCCCGCGGTCCCGGCCGGCCCGGCGGGCGAGGTAGCCGTCCACCGAGAGGTACGGGGTGCCGGCCAGCACCAGCGGGGTCCAGGCCAGCAGGTAGGCGAGGTCGTTGCCGAGGTAGTACGGGGAGACGTTCCAGCTGACGGTGAGCCAGAGGCTGAGGCTGAGCGCCGCCCCGCCGGCGGCCGCGAGCCGGCCCCAGAGGCCGAGCAGCACGCCGAGGCCGACCGCCAGCTCGCCGAAGGCGATCAGCAGCGCGAACGGGGTGGGGTGGTGCAGGGCCGGGCCGAGCAGGGAGGCGACCGGGCTGCCGCCGCCTTCGACCGCCCGGGTCTGCGAGACGAAGGAGGCCGGGTCGGTGCCGCCGGCCAGGTAGTGGGCGTCGGAGAGCTTGTCGAGCGCGGCGTAGCAGAAGGTGACGCCGAGGAAGAGCCGCAGCGGGAGCAGGGCGAGCCGGGCGCCGGCCGCCTTCCACGCGGTGAGCCGGCCGGGTCTGCCGGCCGGGGCTCCCGGCGCCGGTCCGGCCGTGCCGTCGTCGATGGTCGCGGCCGCGCCCGGACCGGCCGCCACGGAGCTGCTGACCTCCGTCATTCCCCACACCTTCCCTCACCGGCCCGCCACCGCCTGACAGGTCCGGACGCATTCTGCCCGCTTGTGCGCGCTTTCGGTGGGAGGGCCCACCCGGCGCACAGGGATCCGCCCCGAGCCAAAGGGCGCGCCGGTGCCGAAAGGGAGAAGTGACAAGCGACGAAGGAGCGCCGGAGCGCCGACCGTCGGCATCGGGTCGGAGCGCCCGGAGGCGAGCGGGCGAATAACAGTCGTGCCGTCGTCCCCGTGGTACGGGGGCGACGGCGCGGCCGTTCAGAACCGGTTCAGGACCGGCGGGCGGGAGGTCTTACTCCCACTCGATGGTGCCCGGCGGCTTGCTGGTGCAGTCCAGCACCACGCGGTTGACGTCGCGGACCTCGTTGGTGATCCGGGTCGAGATCTTCGCCAGCACCTCGTACGGCAGGCGCGACCAGTCGGCGGTCATCGCGTCCTCGGAGGAGACCGGACGCAGCACGATCGGGTGACCGTAGGTGCGGCCGTCGCCCTGGACGCCGACGCTGCGGACGTCCGCGAGCAGGACCACCGGGCACTGCCAGATCTCGCGGTCCAGGCCGGCCAGGGTCAGCTCCTCGCGGGCGATCGCGTCCGCCTCGCGGAGCAGGTCCAGCCGCTCCTCGGTGACCTCGCCGACGATCCGGATGCCCAGGCCCGGGCCCGGGAACGGCTGGCGCTGGACGATCTCCTCCGGCAGGCCGAGCTCCTGGCCGACCATCCGGACCTCGTCCTTGAACAGCTTGCGCAGCGGCTCGACCAGCGCGAACTGCAGGTCCTCGGGCAGGCCGCCGACGTTGTGGTGGGACTTGATGTTGGCGGTGCCGGTGCCGCCGCCGGACTCCACCACGTCCGGGTACAGGGTGCCCTGGACCAGGAAGTCGACCGACTCGCCGTGCTCGCCGGCCTCGGCGACGATCTCCGCCTGCGCCTGCTCGAAGACCCGGATGAACTCCCGGCCGATGATCTTGCGCTTCTCCTCCGGGTCGCTGACGCCCTTCAGCGCGGTGAGGAAGCGCTCCTTGGCGTCGACGACCTTCAGCTGCACGCCGGTGGCGGCGACGAAGTCCTTCTCGACCTGCTCGGTCTCGCCCTTGCGCATCAGACCGTGGTCGACGTACACGCAGGTGAGCTTCTCGCCGATGGCCTTGTTGACCAGGGCGGCCGCGACCGCCGAGTCGACGCCGCCGGAGAGGCCGCAGATGGCGCGCTTGTCGCCGACCTGGGCGCGGATCAGCGCGACCTGCTCCTCGACCACGTTGCCGGTGGTCCAGGTCGGGGCGATGCCGGCGCCGCGGTAGAGGAAGTGCTCCAGGATCTGCTGGCCGTGGTCGGAGTGCAGGACCTCGGGGTGGTACTGGACGCCGTAGAGGCGGGCCTCGTCGTTCTCGAAGGCCGCGACCGGCACCACGTCGGTGGAGGCGGTGACGGTGAAGCCCTCGGGCGCGGCGGAGCAGGCGTCGCCGTGCGACATCCACACCGAGTGCTGCGCCGGGACGCCCTCGAACAGGGTCGAGCCGGTGCGGGAGACGGTCAGCGGGGTCCGGCCGTACTCACGGGCGCCGCTGTTGTCGACGGTGCCGCCCAGCGTCTTGGCCATCAGCTGGAAGCCGTAGCACATGCCGAAGACCGGCACGCCGGCCTCGAAGATCGCGCGGTCGAGCTGCGGCGCGCCCTGCTCGTACACCGACGAGGGACCACCGGACAGGATGATCGCCTTCGGGTTCTTGGCGAGCATCTCGGCGACCGGCATGCTGCTCGGCACGATCTCGCTGTAGACCCGGGCCTCACGCACCCGGCGGGCGATGAGCTGGGCGTACTGGGCACCGAAGTCGACCACCAGGACGGTGTCGGTCTCAGGTACGGACTGGACGGGAGTAGCAGAGGACACAGACGGCCTTCCGGCAGCGGTACGAAAGGTGCCGCACGCGGCGCGTCCAACGGAGGGTTCGCTGCGGGCGACAGGCGGGGGTCTGCCATCGAGTCTACCGGGCTGGCCGGTTTCACTCGTCTGCCCGCCCCGCCGGCCGTGACCGCGCCGGTGGCCGGTTCGTTGCTCCGGGCGGACCGTACGACCGCGCCGCGCCCGCCAGGCGTGTCGCTCCGCCCCGGCCAGGGGCACCGCCGTACGGCACTGCAGGACCACGCGTGGAGCTCATCACCAGTCCACCGGCGCGCGTGGCGCCGTCGCGGAACCCGGCCCGGCCGGGAGCGACGCGCCGTGGGACCGTGCGCGGGTGCTGCGGCCGGCCAGCAGGGGACAGCGACCCCGGCCGCGACTGGACCAAGGAGGTGGGGCGGTCGGCCGCCGGGGACGCCCGGGGCCGGCCGCCACACCCGGCGCGATCCCGGCGCACTTTGTCCACCGTCCCGCGCCGCTACGCGCGTCCCCGTGCGCTCCGGCCCGTTTTCACTACACACCGTGATCATCGACGCCGCCTCCCGGCTGCCCGCGCGGCACCCGCCGGGGCGGTCCCGGGCCCCTGGCGGCCACCGCCCCGGCCGGAAACGCCCTGTACCGAATCACGCCGAATCGGTTGCAGAGCAAGCCCTCCGTCCAGCACGATGCTGAGTGGAAGCAGTTCTCCCGGTGGCCGACGGGCCGCCCGCGGAGGGCCTCCCCGATGCCGTCGAGAGCTTGGTGGCAACGGTTATCACCTCACGCTCCGTGAGCGAAGGTCAGACAGCCAACCGACCCGACGGCACTCCTCCCCCGGTGCCGTCACCCCAGCACCGGCGCAGCCCTGACGCCGCGTGCTGAACGACAAAGGGCCCCGTTCCCCCGCGGGGCCCTTTGCCCTGTCCCGGTCCTCGCGCCCTACTCGCGACGGCTCCAGACGCTCGGGTCGACCGGGTCGGCGGCGTCCGTGCGCCGCGCCTCACCGGAGCCGACCACGTCGGCGACCGGGCCCACCTCGCCGACCTCGCCGACCTGGCTGACCTCGTTCACCCCGGCCTCCGACCAGCCCCCGTCCGGGGCCCGGTCCGGGGCCCGGTCCGGGTCCGGGGGCGGCTCGGGCAGCGTCCCCGGCCGGCGGTCGCGGGCCGCCAGCAGCGGCGGGAGCGCCAGCGCGCCGACCGCCGCCCAGACCGCGTTGGCGACCAGCGCGCTCCACGGCGCCAGCGAGACCGCCTCCTCGGACAGGCTGTGCCGGGTGCTGCTGAGGTAGGACAGGGCCGCGTCCGAGGACGTCAGCGCCCCGGCGACGGTCATCAGCAGGGTGAGCCCGGCCGCGTACACCGCCGCCAGCCGGAGCCGGTCCGCGGCGTCCAGCCGCCGCCGGTACGCCGTCCAGCCGAGCACCGCGGCGGCGGTCAGCGCGAGCAGCCCGGCCCAGCGCCAGTCGGCGCTCTGGCCGTGCAGGTCGAAGAACGAGAACTCGTCGACGTCGCGGGAGATGCCGTACGGGCCGCCCACCCCGGGCGAGGTCCCGCTGCTCGACCGGAGGGTCGCCCCGGAGCCCAGTCCGAGCAGCGCCAGGCCGATGTTGGGCAGGAAGGCCAGCGCGACCGCGGTCAGGTCGCCCTCGTCGTGGACCGCGACCACCACGAATCCGGCCACCGCCGCCACGCCGATCGACAGCGCCAGCGCCCGGCCCGCCGCCAGCCCGGCCACCGCCCAGCCGCGCACCGCGCGGTTGCGCCAGGCCGCCCAGCGCAGCGCGTCCGTGCCGTACACGGCGAAGGCGAGCAGCCCGGCGAGCAGCGCCGTCCAGCCGACCGCCTCCGGCCAGCCGGCCGCGGACCCGTACGCGGCCCGGCGGAACGCCCCGGTCGCGGGCCCGTCGTCGAGGTCGAGGCCGCCGCCGGGCCCCGCGTGCCAGTCCGCGCCGGCGACCAGGCCGAGCAGCAGGGTGACGGCGGCCGCGACCACGGCGGTGCGGGCGGCCTCGGCGGCCGCCTGCTTGCGGGTCTGCTGCTCGCCGGTGCGGTCCTGCCGGCGGCGCGCCCCGACCCGCAGGCCGCGCCAGAGCGCGAGCAGCCAGAGCGCGGTGACCGTCATCGGCACCGCCCGGAGCGTCGTCTCGTAGCTGCCCGCCGAGTCGAAGGGGCCGCCGCCGTTGCTGAACGAGTTCCGGAACGGCGCGCCGAGGGCGGCCAGCACCAGCGCCAGCGCGGTGCCGAACCGGGTGCCGTAGGAGGGCGCCTCCAGGGCGAAGAGGTAGGGGTAGCGCTCCGGGATCGCGGCGATCAGCGCGGCCAGCAGCAGGACGGCGGTCGGGGCGACCAGCGCGCGCATGGCCGGGCGCCAGTCCGCGCCGGTCAGCCAGGCGAACGCGGCGGAGCGGTCGGCGGCCGGGTCGTACGGCTTGCCGGCGCCCCAGCCACCGGCCGGCGGGGTGACGTCGTACGGGTCGGCGGCGGTCGCGGCCGGCCCGGGCGGCGGGGACAACGGCGGTGGCGGAGCGGACGGCGCGGACGGCGGCAGCACCGGCGGCGGCAGCACCGGCGGAGCGGACGGCCGTGGTGGCGGCAGTGGCCGCGGCGGCAGCACCGGTGGCGGCACCAGCGGCCGCCCGCAGGAGGCGCAGGCGAGCGCCTCCGCCGCCGAAGCCGCGCCGCAGGATGCGCAGATGGCCATGGACCGCGTCCCCCCGTTCGAACCAGCGATCCCCTGGTCCCCCCAGGGAGCCCTTTTCTCCCACCGGGCACGGACGGCTGTCAACCGCTCACGGCACGGCCCGGGAGCCGCCGCCGAGGGCGCTCCCGGACCGGCCGCGCTACCCGCGCTTCTTCGGCACCTCCGGCACCGCCAGCAGCGGCAGCCGGAGCGCGCCGAACGCGTCGGCGGGCACCATCGGGGCGACGGGCTCTACCGGGGCGACCCGGCGGTACGCCTCGCCGGGCGCCGGGCGGGTGTCCTGCTCGCCCTTGTTGGGCCACATCGACATGGCCCGCTCGGCCTGCGCGGTGATGGTCAGCGATGGGTTGACGCCGAGGTTGGCGGAGACCGCCGCGCCGTCCACCACGCTGATCCCGGGGTGGCCGTAGAGCCGGTGGTACGGGTCGACGACGCCGGTCTCCGGGGAGTCGCCGATCGCGCAGCCGCCGAGGAAGTGCGCGGTCAGCGGGATGTCGAAGATCTCGCCGACGGTGCTGCCGGCGAAGCCGTTGATCTCGTCGGCGAGCGCCCGGGCGCCGCGCTCGGCGGCCGGGATCCAGGTCGGGTTGGGCGCGCCGTGGCCCTGGCGGGAGGTCAGCTGGCCCTTGCCGAGGCCCTTCTCCTTGAGCGAGACGGTGATCGAGTTGTCCAGCGACTGCATCACCAGGCCGATGATCGTCTTCTCCGACCACCGGTGCTGGTTCATCGAGCGGGCGAAGGTCACCGGGTGCTTGACCGAGGTGCCCAGGTAGCGCAGCCAGCGCGGGATCCGCCCGCCCCCGCGGACCTGGGCGATCGACAGCGCGCCCATCGCGTTGGAGCCCTTGCCGTAGCGGACCGGCTCGATGTGGGTGTTCTCGTCCGGGTGGATCGAGGAGGTGATCGCCACGCCCTTGGTGAAGTCCGCGCGGGCGCCGTAGCGCCGGTCGGTGGTCTGCGCGCCGACCAGCGCCTCGGAGTTGGTCCGGGTCAGCTCGCCGAGCCGGGCCGAGATCCCCGGCAGGTGCCCGGCGGCCCGCATCCGGTGCAGCAGCCGCTGGGTGCCGTAGGTGCCGGCCGCGACCACCACCCGGGCGGCGGTGATGGTCCGCGCCCCGGCCTTGACCGGGTCGGTGGTGGAGCGGGCGTCGGTGCGCCGGACGTCCACCGCGTAGCCCTCGCCGCGCTCGCGGATCCGGGCCACCGTGGTCAGCGGGTGGATCTCGGCGCCGCCGCGCTCGGCGAGGTAGAGGTAGTTCTCGGTGAGCATGTTCTTGGCGCCGTGCCGGCAGCCGGTCATGCACTCGCCGCACTCGGTGCAGGCCCGGCGGGCGGGTCCGGCGCCGCCGAAGTACGGGTCGGCGACCTCCTCGCCGGGCGCCGCCGCGGCGGTGCCGTCGGCGTCCTCGCCGTCACCGAAGAAGACCCCGACCGGCGCCATGTGGAAGGTGTCCCCGACGCCCATCCGCTCGGCGGCGGCCTTGAGGTGGACGTCGGACGGGGTGACCGTCGGGTTGAGCCGGACGCCGAGCATCCGCCGCGCCTGGTCGTAGAACGGCTCCAGCTCCTGCTGCCAGTCGGTGATGTGGCACCACTGGCGGTCCTCGAAGAAGGCCTTCGGCGGCACGTAGAGGGTGTTGGCGTAGTTCAGCGAGCCGCCGCCGACCCCGGCGCCGGCCAGGATCAGCACATTGGCCAGCAGGTGGATGCGCTGGATGCCGTAGAGGCCGAGGCCGGGCGCCCACAGGTAGTTGGCGACGTCCCAGGAGTTCCTGGGCAGTTCGTCCCGGTCGAAGCGGCGACCGGCCTCCAGGACGGCGACCCGGTAGCCCTTCTCGGTCAGCCGCAGCGCGGAGACCGCGCCGCCGAAGCCGGAGCCGACCACGACCACGTCGTAGTCGAACTCCCGGTCACCCGCCGCACCCGTCATCTGCCCCTGCTCCTTCACGAAGACCCGCCCTGCACGAAGACCCGCTCTGACCCGCTCTGACCTGCTGTGACCCGGACGGCCGACCCGGCCCGGACGGCTACTTGAACCGGAGCGCCTTCAGCACCCGCAGCCCGCCGCTGAACACCGCCGCGAACTGCTTGTCGTCCAGGCCGAACGCGGGCGCGATCGGCACCAGCCGCTGGCTCGCGATGGTCTGCGCCTCGGTGAACCGCAGGATGCCCTCGGCGCCGTGCCGCCGGCCGAGCCCGGACTCGCCCATGCCGCCCATCGGCGAGCCGACCGAGCCGTAGGCCGCGCCGTACGCCTCGTTGACGTTGACCGTGCCGGTGCGCAGCCGGGCCGCGATCGCCCGTCCGCGCCGCCCGTCCCTGGTCCAGACGCTGGAGTTGAGGCCGTACGGGGTGGAGTTGGCGGCGGTGACCGCCTCGCCCTCGGTGTCGAAGCGGTAGACCGAGACCACCGGGCCGAAGGTCTCCTCGCCGCAGACCGACATCTCCGGGGTGACGCCGTCCAGGATGGTCGGCTCGAAGAAGTACGGGCCGAGGTCCGGCCGGGCCCGCCCGCCGGCCAGCACGGTGGCGCCGGCCTTGACCGCCTCCTCGACGTGCCGGCTGGTGGTCTCCAGCTGCCGGGCGGAGACCAGCGAGCCCATGTCCGCGCCGTAGGCGAGGCCGCCGCCGAGCCGCAGCGCGCGGGTCCGGGCGGCGAACTTGGCGAGGAACTCGTCGGCCACCGAGCGGTGCACCAGCAGCCGCTCGATCGAGATGCAGAGCTGGCCGGCCGAGGAGAAGCAGGCCCGGACGGCGCACTCGGCGGCCCGGTCGAGGTCGGCGTCGGCCAGCACCAGCATGGCGTTCTTGCCGCCGAGTTCGAGCGAGGCGCCGACCAGCCGGGCGGCGGCGCGCTGGGCGACGTCGCGGCCGGTGCGGGTGGAGCCGGTGAACGAGACGTAGTCGGCGTGCTCGACCACGGCCGGACCGATCACCGGGCCGTCGCCGACCACCACCTGCCACAGGTCGGCGGGCAGCCCGGCCTCGATCAGCAGCTCGCGGGCCCAGAGCGCGGTCAGCGCGGTCTGCGTGTCCGGCTTGTTGACCACCGCGTTGCCGGCCACGAAGGCGGGCAGGGCGTCGCCGACGGACAGCTCCAGCGGGTAGTTCCAGGGCGAGATGTGGCCGATCACGCCCTTGGGGCGGCGGGCCTCGATCGCCTGGGTGAGCACCGGCAGGGCGCCGCCGTGCCGCTTGTCGCGCAGGTAGCCGTGGGCGGCGCGGCCGTAGTGCCGGGCGGCCAGCGCGACGGCGAGGACCTCCTCGAAGGCGTGCAGCCGGGCCTTGCCGGTCTCCGCCTGGATCAGGTCGAGCGCCTCGTCCTGCCGCTTGATCAGCAGGTCGTGGAAGCGCAGCAGGACGGCGGCGCGGCGGCGCACCGGCAGCGCGGCCCAGGCCGGCTGGACGCGGCGGGCCAGCTCGAAGGCGACCTCGACGTCGGCCGGGGTGGACTGCGGCAGGCCGGCCAGCCGTTCGCCGGTCAGCGGGGCGACGGTGTCCACCACGCTGGGCTCGCCGGTGGCGGTGATCCCGGCGGCGAGCCGGGCGACCAGGGCCGGCGGGACCGCCGCGGCGACGGTGCGTCCGCCGCCGGGCGCGGCCGGGTTGCGGCCCGGCGAGCCGGCGCCGGCGGGTTCGGTGGCCGTGGCAGCTGCTGTGAGGTCCGTCATAGGGCGCAGCCTAGGCCCTCGGCGGCCAGTCCGGTACCCGTCGGTAACAAGAAACCGCCCGGCCGGTCCCGGGCCGGGCGCCCGACGGGCCGGGCGGCGGTGTCAGCGGGTCGGGATGAAGTGGTTGAGCACGGTGGTGAACCGCCGCTCGCCCTCCGGCCAGTCCTTCTCGTTGTCCGGGCCGGACACGTAGATCGCGTACGCGGTGCCGTCGTCGTCGATGAACTCGGCCTCGATGGCCCGGCGCCGGCCGCCCTCCTTGGCCGCGTAGCTGAACTCCCAGACCGCCGCGTCGTGCCCGTTCACGGCGACGCTGGTGAGCTTGTGCTGGCGGTACTCCTTGCGCTTGGAGACGGTGGACTCCATCTGCCGCAGGTGGTCCAGCGGCTTGACCGACTGGCCGACGGTGACCGCGAACTGCAGGTAGTGCACCCGCTTGTCGGGCTTGTCGGGGCTGTAGTAGATCTGGTTGGCGTCGTCGGTGGAGCGCTGCCAGGGCGGGTCGGCCACCGGCAGCGGGAAGCGGAAGCCCGCCGGATCGTCCACCCAGCGGTAGCCGTTGGGCGCGGGTGTCGCCTCGGTGCCGGGCTCGGTGGGCAGCGGCTCGACGACGGTCGGCTGCGGCTGGGCCACCTCCGGGACGCCGCCGCCGTGCCGGGTCATCAGGAAGGTCACCCCGGCGGCCAGCGCGGCCAGCGCGAGCACGACCGCGACCACCTGCAGCACGACCCGGCGCCTGGCCGGCCCGCGCGCGGGCGTTTCGGAGTACGCCCCCGGCGCGCCCGGACCGAAGGGCGCCCCCTCGAACGGCGCCGGGGGCCCCGGCGGCACGGCCTCCGCCGCCGCGGGCTCCGCCGGACGCGGCACCGTGACCGCCGCCGGACCGCCCTCCGCGACAGGCTCCTCGGCCGGCTCCCCGGACTCGGCCACCCGGTCCACCACCGGCACCGACTGGGTCGGCATCCGCACCGGCTCGACCGGCTTCAGCCCGATGGTGTGCCCGGCCTCCACCTCGGCCAGCATCCGGGCCGCCTCGTCCGCGGTCGGCCGCTCGGCCGGGTCCTTGGCCATCAGCGCGGCCAGCACCGGCCCCAGCGGACCGGCCCGGCGCGGCTCCGGCAGCGGATCGCCGACCACCGCGGCCAGCGTGGTCAGCGGCGAGGTGCGGCGGAACGGCGAGTCGCCCTCCACCGCCGCGTACAGCGTCGCGCCGAGCCCCCACAGGTCGGAGGCCGGTCCCGGCCGCTCGCCCTGCGCCCGCTCCGGCGCCAGGTAGTCCGGCGAACCGACCAGGTCGCCCGGCCGGGTCAGCTCGGCCGAGCCCTCGTACGTCGCGATGCCGAAGTCCAGCAGCACCGCCCGCCCGGTGCCGTGCTCCAGCAGCACGTTGGCCGGCTTCACGTCCCGGTGCAGCACGCCCAGCTGGTGGCCCCGGTGCAGCGCGGCCAGCACCTGGCCGCCCACCTCGGCGGCGGCGCGCGGCGGCAGCGTGCCGTCCTGGCTGATCACGTCGGCCAGCGAACGGCCGTCGACCAGCTCCATGACGATCCACGGCCGGCCGTCCTGCTCCAGCACGTCGTGCACGGTGATCACGCCGGGGTGCTTGATCCGGGCGGCCGCGGCGGCCTCCCGCTTCATCCGGGCGTGCAGGATCTGCAGGTCCTCCTCGGGGAGGTGGTTGACGGTCAGCTCCTTGACCGCGACCTCGCGGTCCAGCATCCGGTCCCGGGCCCGCCAGACCGTGCCCATCCCGCCCCGGCCCAGCCGCTCGCCCAGCTCGTAGCGACCGGCCAGCAGCCGCTCCGTCTCGGCCGACTCCGGCCGGTCCTGCACGCCCATCCGCGACCGCTCCCCCTCATCCACCTGCCGTCACCACGACGGAGGGCCCGGTGCAGACCACACGGTGCGGACCACTGAATCGAACAAATCCCACGGACACATTAGGCGTCCCGCCCCCGCCCCGGTAATCTCGCCCACCCCCCGGACCGGCGACCGGGGACCGACCCGCCCCGTCAGCCTGCGAACAGCACCACGGCCGTCACCCCGGCCACCAGCAACAGGAACACCCCGCCGACCAGCAGCGGACCGAGCAGCGCCGGCGGCACCAGCGGCCGCCGCCGGGGCCCGGACTCCGCCGCCGGCCGCGAACGCCCCGCGCCACCGCCGCCCTTCGACCGCCGCGCCTTCGGGGCGACCGGGCCCTCGGCCCGCGGCTCCGGCACCCGCGCCACCCGCTCCCCGTCCACCGGCTCCGGCGCGGCCGCCAGCAACTCCGCCAGCTCCCCCCGGATCTCCGCCGCCGTCGGCCGCCGCGCCGGATCCGGCTGCAACAGCCGCTCCACCAGCGGCCCCAGCGGCCCGCACGCCTCCGCCGGCACCCGCCGGCCGTCCCGCACCGCCGTCACCAGCTCCGGCACACCGCCCTCCGGGTACGGCGAACGACCCGTCACCATCCGGTGCAGCAGCACCCCCAGCGCCCAGCAGTCGCCGGCCGGACCGCCGTCCAACGGCCAGCGCTCGGCCACCGGCCCGACCAGGGTGGCCCGCACCTCGTACCGGCGCCGCCCGCCCGGGCCGCCCAGCTCCTCGGCCAGCGCCTCCTGCGCCACCCCGGGCAGCAGCCCGCCCAGCAGCGCCGCGCCGTCCTCGCAGACCAGCACCGACTCGGCGGTCGGGTTCCCGTGCGCCAGCCCCGCCTCGTGCAGCGCCCGCAGCGCCCCGGCGAGGTCCGCCGCGATCTCCGCGGCCCGGTACGGCGGCAGCGGCCCCTCCGCCAGCAGCGCGGCCAGCGGCACCCCGGCCGGCCGCTCCTCGACGGTCCACAGCAGGTCGCCCTCGACGAACGCCCCCGCCCCCTGCAGCAGTCGGGGATGCCGCGGCGCGGCCGCACCCACCTCCGCCACCCGGCGCACCAGCCACTCGCCCTGCGCCGGCACCGGCGCGTCCGGCTCCTGACCGCCGGTCAGCAGCGCGGGCAGCTCCAGCGCGCGCAACCGGACCGCGTCACCGCTCCGTTCGTCCACGGCGAGCGCGTTCAACGCCTCCGGACGGCCCGTCAGCCGGTAACGCCCCGCCAGCACCTGCCCCGGGCCCGCTCGCATGCGTGTTCCTCTCCCCGCTCACCACCCACCCTAGTCAACCTTGGGGAGCATCGCCCGAGAGCCTCGGATTACCCTCGGTCCATGGACTGGACCGATCTGATCGACGCGGCCTTCGACGTGGCCGGCAACAGCAGCAGTGACACCCGGGCCGCGACTCTTCGCACCGTCGAGGCGAACGTCGCGCCCGACGAGAAGCCGGTCGCCTCCACGGCCGGACGCCACCCCGACCACTTCCGCAAGGGCGTCCTGGTCCTGACCACCCACCGGCTGCTCTTCCTCAAGGACGGCAAGCCCCCGGTCCCGGTTCCGCTCTCGGCGGTCACCGACGCGACCGTCAGCAAGTCCCGGATCAACGGCGAGATCCTGCTGGTGGTGGCGCTGACCGGCTCGCACCGCTACGAGGACGTGGTCAAGGCCGAGATATTCGCCGAGCAGGTCCGCGCCGCCGCCCGACTGGCCCGCAACGCCGAGCAGAAGGCACTCGCCGCCCCGGCGGCTCCCGCCGCCGCCCCGATCGCCTCCTCCGGCGCCGAGCTGCTCGACCAGCTGGAGCGGCTCGCCGCCCTGCGCACCGCCGGAGCGCTCACCGACGAGGAATTCACCCGCGCCAAACAGCGCCTGATCGGCTGACGACCATCCGGTGCCGTGGCCGACACCGGCTACGGCACCGGTCCGCCCCGCCCCGCCCCGCCCCGAGCCGCCCCGCCGCGATTACGGCGCGGGGCTGAAGGTATCGAAGGAGGTCTGGCGGGCCTGGGCGTTCTGCGGGGCGGCCCAGTCGGCGTCCGGCGTCGTCCAGTAGATCGCGTAGCCGTACTTGGCCGGGGAGCCGGTGACGAAGCCCCGGTTCAGCGAGTGCATCCGCGGGGTGCCGTTGGTCCACTCCCAGTCGGCCGCGTTGCTCCACTCCCGGTAGGCGACGGACTGCAGCTGCACCCGCTGGTAGTTGCTGACCTGCCCGCGCAGCCCCGGCTCGGACGCCTGCCAGTCGGCGAGCGCGTTCGGACCCGGGGTGGTCGTCCACTCGATCCGCAGGGTGCTGTTGCCGCCCTTGAAGGTCCGCCGGATCGACTCCGAGCTCGACAGCTGCAGCCAGTCGGGCAGCACGATCGAGAAGCCGCTCGGGTCCTTGTACTCGTGGTACCCGGCCGGCACGGCGGCCCCGCTCGCCGTCGGGGTCGGCGTAGGAGTCGGCGTCGGCGTGGGCGTCGCCACGGCACTCGGCGTCGCGGAAGGCGTCGGGGCGGGCGCGGGCGCCGCGGTCTCCGCCGCCGGGGCGGAGCTCTCCGAGGCCGTCACCGGCGTGGTACCGCCGGACGGGACCTCGGCGCTCGCCGCGACCGAGGAGGTGCCCGGCGCGCCCTCGGCCGACCCCTTGCCGGAGTCGCCGAAGGCCTGGATCAGCGCGACCACGCCCGCGATCAGCAGCAGCACCACCACCACCGTGGCGACGGCCAGCCGCCGCCGGCCGGTGTGCGGGTTCGCCCCGGCCGCCTGGGTCGCGCCCAGCGTCCACTCACTGGTCACCGGCCGGGCCGCCTCGGTCTCCGGCGCCGCGGACGGCCCCGCCGACGGCTCGCCGGGCGCCGGAGCGGCCGGCTCCGCGGACCGCTCCCCGCCGTCGGCGTCCTTGGCCCGGCTGCCCACCCGGACGGTCCCGAGCAGCCCGCCGACCGCCGGCTTCCGCTCCGGCTTCGCGTCCGGCCGCTCCTCGGCCGCCCCGGCCGGCTCCGCCTTCGCCGCCGTCCCCGCTCCGGCGCCATCGCCGTCGCCGTCGCCCGCCACCGGCACCGCGTGCTCGGTGGTCGACTCGGCCCGCGCGGTCGCCTCGGCCGCCACCCGCTTGAGCATCGACCTGGCCTGCGAGGCGGTCAGCCGCTTGGCCGGGTCCTTGGCCAGCAGCCCGTCGATCACCGGCAGCAGCGGCCCGGCGTTCTCCGGCGTGGTGAAGTCCTCGGTCATCACCGCCGTCAGGGTGGCCAGCGCCGAGCCCCGGTCGTACGGCGGCCGCCCCTCGACCATCGCGTACAGCGTGCCGCCCAGCGACCAGAGGTCGGCCGGCGGCCCGGGCTTCTGCCCCTGGGCGCGCTCCGGGGATATGTAGGAGGGCGCGCCGACCAGCATGCCGGTGGAGGTCACCGAGGGGTCGCCCTCGACGCTGGCGATGCCGAAGTCGGTGAGCACCACCCGGCCGTCCTCGCCGATCAGCACGTTGGACGGCTTGACGTCGCGGTGCAGGATGCCGAGCGCGTGCGCGGCGGTCAGCACGCCGAGCACGTCGAGCGCGATCTCGGCGGCCCGGGCCGGGGCCAGCGGGCCGTCCTCGCGGATCACGTCGGCCAGCGAGCGGGACTCGACCAGCTCCATGACGATCCACGGCCGGTCGTCCTCCTCGACCACGTCGAAGACGGTGACCGCCGAGCCGTGCCGGATCCGGGCGGTCGCCTTGGCCTCGCGCAGGGTGCGGACGATCAGCCGGTGCTTCTCGTCCTCGTCCACGCTGGCGTTCATCCGCAGTTCCTTGACCGCGACGGTCCGGCCCAGCATCTCGTCCTCGGCGCGCCACACGGTGCCCATGCCGCCGCGCCCGAGCACCGCGTCCAGCCGGTAGCGTCCGGCCAGGAGGCGGCCGGTGGTGGAAGAACCCTGCGCCTGGGTCATTCGGAACGTTCCCCCATGTGCTGCTGGCGGTCGTGATGACGGCGTGTCGGACCGGCGTCGGGCCCGAACGCCCAAGCCTCCATCATCCCCTGTCCCGCGGGCCCCCGACCACCCGGCCCCCGGCCACCCTGACACGGACCCCGGCCCGGCACGGCGCTCCGTGCCCGATCTGTGATCGAAAACTCTGTCCGCCCAGCTCCGCCCACTGCTACCGTTCGGCAGCTCACCGTCTTTCCGGGGGGATTTCGACGTCCATGACCGCACCCGCACCGGGCGCTGACGGCCAGTCGGGCCGACCGCCCACGGCCCCGCACTTCTCGGTCGTACCGGAACCGAAGGCCCCCGAGGGCTATGTGGCCCCGGGCATGCCCGGCGCCCCGGTGGCCGGTTACCGACCCGCCGAACCGCTCCCGCCCCGAGCCGAAGGGCCCGCCGGTGCCGAAAGGGAGAAGGGCCAAGCCGCCGACGGAGGAGGTGACGCCGGGCCCGCCGACCGTCGGCGCCGGGTCAGGAGGGCCCGGAGGCGAGCGGGCGAGTCACCGCCCCGAGCCGAAGGGCCCGCCGGTGCCGAAAGGGAGAAGGGCCAAGCCGCCGACGGAGGAGGTGGCGCCGTGCCCGCCGACCGTCGGCGCCGGGTCAGGAGGGCCCGGAGGCGAGCGGGCGAGTCACAGCGCACCGGCCGCGCGGTGGCGATCGCCGTCCTCGCGATGCTGGCCGGCGGCCTGGCGCTCGGCTGCGCGCCGACCCGCGCGGCGGCGACCGTCGGCTGGCTGGCGATCGCCCCGGCCGCCGCGGTCGCCTGGCCGCTCGGCCGGCTCGGCGGCCCGGGCCGGCTGCTGCCGCCGCTGGGCGCGCTGCTGGCGGCGGGCGCGCTCTTCCTCGGCCAGCTGATCGGCCAGACCCGCCGGCTGCACGAGCTGGCCGGCACCGGGTACGGCGCGCTGCTGCGCGACGCCCTGCCGCTCTGGCGCGCCGACCGCCGGCCGCTGGACCTGGTCTTCTACGGGATCGCCGTGATCGGCGGCTTCCTGCTCACCCGCCGCGCCGCCACCCGCCAGTAGCCACGGCCGGAACGGCACGAGGCCCCCGCCGCGAACGGACGGGGGCCTCGTGAACGGGCCGGCACGGCCGGACCGGGCGACTCAGCGGGCTCAGCGCGCGGAGTTGACCGTGACCTCGACCCGCTGGAACTCCTTGAGCTCGGTGTACCCGGTGGTCGCCATCGCCCGGCGCAGCGCGCCGAACAGGTTCATGGTGCCGTCCGGGGTGTGCGACGGGCCGGTGAGGATCTCCTCGGTGGAGCCGACGGTGCCGAGGTCGACCCGCTTGCCGCGCGGCAGCTCCTCGTGGACGGCCTCCATGCCCCAGTGGTAGCCCTTGCCGGGCGCGTCGGTGGCCCGGGCCAGCGCCGCGCCGATCATCACCGCGTCGGCGCCGCAGGCGACCGCCTTCGGGATGTCGCCGCTGTAGCCGACGCCGCCGTCCGCGATGACGTGCACGTAGCGGCCGCCGGACTCGTCCATGTAGTCGCGGCGGGCGGCGGCCACGTCGGCGACGGCGGTGGCCATCGGGACCTGGATGCCGAGCACGTTGCGGGTGGTGTGGGCGGCGCCGCCGCCGAAGCCGACCAGCACGCCGGCCGCACCGGTGCGCATCAGGTGCAGCGCGGCGGTGTAGGTGGCGCAGCCGCCGACGATGACCGGGACGTCCAGCTCGTAGATGAACTGCTTCAGGTTGAGCGGCTCGGCGGCGCCGGAGACGTGCTCGGCGGAGACGGTGGTGCCGCGGATGACGAAGACGTCGACGCCGGCGTCCACGACGGCCTTGGAGAACTCGGCGGTGCGCTGCGGGGAGAGCGCGGCGGCGGTGACCACGCCGGAGTCGCGGACCTCCTGGATCCGCTGCTTGATCAGCTCGGCCTTGATCGGCGCGGAGTAGATCTCCTGCAGGCGGCGGGTGGCGGCGGCCTCGTCGGTGATCGAGGCGATCTCGTCGAGCAGCGGCTGCGGGTCCTCGTAGCGGGTCCAGAGGCCTTCGAGGTTCAGCACCCCGAGGCCGCCGAGGCGGCCGATGGCGATGGCCTGCTGCGGGGAGACCACGCTGTCCATGGGCGCGGCCAGGAACGGCAGCTCGAACCGGTAGGCGTCGATCTGCCAGGCGATCGAGACCTCCTTCGGGTCACGCGTCCGGCGGCTGGGGACGACGGCGATGTCGTCGAAGGAGTACGCCCGGCGGCCGCGCTTGCCTCGCCCGATCTCGATCTCAGTCACTTCGAGCCCTTCTGGTGGTATTGCTCATGCCGGCCGGGTCACCCCGGCCGCCCCCCAGTATCCCAAACCCGTCCGGGGTCGCACGGCGCCGCCCGCCCCCCGGACACGCGGAAGGGGCCCGCGGGTGCGGGCCCCTCTCACCTGCGCGGTGTCAGCGGGAGCTGTAGTTCGGCGCCTCGACGGTCATCTGGATGTCGTGCGGGTGGCTCTCCTTGAGGCCCGCCGAGGTGATCCGGACGAACCGGCCCTTGCTCTCCATCTCGGCGACGGTGGCGGCGCCGACGTAGCCCATGGTCTGGCGCAGGCCGCCGACCAGCTGGAAGAGCACCGCGGACAGCGGGCCGCGGTAGGGGACCTGGCCCTCGATGCCCTCGGCGATGAGCTTCTCGTCGGAGGTGACCTCGCCCTGGAAGTAGCGGTCCTTGGAGAAGGACTTGGCCTGGCCGCGGGACTGCATGGCGCCCAGCGAGCCCATGCCGCGGTAGGACTTGTACTGCTTGCCGTTGATGAACAGCAGCTCGCCCGGGGACTCCTCGCAGCCGGCCAGCAGCGAGCCGAGCATCACGGTGTCGGCGCCGGCGGCGAGCGCCTTGCCGATGTCACCGGAGTACTGCAGGCCGCCGTCGCCGATGACCGGCACGCCGGCCGCCTGACAGGCGAGCGCGGCCTCGTAGATCGCGGTGACCTGCGGGACGCCGATGCCGGCGACCACGCGGGTGGTGCAGATCGAGCCGGGGCCGACGCCGACCTTGACGCCGTCCACGCCGGCGTCGATCAGCGCCTGGGCGCCGTCGCGGGTGGCGACGTTGCCGCCGACCACGTCGACCTTGACGGCCGCCTTGATCTTCGAGATCCAGGCCAGCGCGTTGTGGCTGTGGCCGTGCGAGGTGTCGACGACCAGGAAGTCCACGCCGGCCTCGACCAGGGCCTGGGCGCGATCGAAGGCCTCGGCGCTGGCGCCGACGGCGGCGCCGACCAGCAGGCGGCCCTCGGAGTCCTTGGCGGCGTTCGGGTACTGCTCGGCCTTGACGAAGTCCTTGACGGTGATGAGGCCCTTGATCCGGCCCTCGTCGTCGACCAGCGGCAGCTTCTCGATCTTGTGGCGGCGCAGCAGCGCCATCGCGTCGACGCCGGAGATGCCGACCTTGCCGGTGATCAGCGGCATCGGGGTCATGATCTCGCGGACCCGGCGGGTGCGGTCCGACTCGAAGGCCATGTCGCGGTTGGTGACGATGCCGAGCAGCTTGCCGCTCTCGTCGGCGATCGGCACGCCGGAGATCCGGAACTTGGCGCAGAGCGCGTCGGCCTCGGCGAGGGTGGTGTCCGGGCCGACCGTGATCGGGTCGGTGACCATGCCGGACTCGGAGCGCTTCACCAGGTCGACCTGGTTGACCTGGTCCTCGACCGAGAGGTTGCGGTGCAGGACGCCGACGCCGCCCTGACGGGCCATCGCGATCGCCATCCGCGACTCGGTGACCTTGTCCATCGCGGCGGAGAGCAGCGGGATGTTGACGCGCACGTTCCGGGAGACCCGCGAGGACGTGTCGACCTGGTTCGGCAGGACCTCGGACGCCCCGGGCAGCAGCAGGACGTCGTCGTACGTGAGCCCGAGCATCGCGAATTTCTCGGGTACGCCTGCGGCGTTGTAAGACATTTCGGGGGTACCTTCCGTGGCCGGCCTAATCCGCACACGCCCTGACGGTGGGCGCTGTCATCAGCCCACTCGTTCGGACGCCGAAAGCCCGGTGCCGTTCGGAGGATCCTCCAAGGGAACCCCGTTCACACCGTCGAAACTTTGGCGACCCGCCCAGGCGCCGATACCCCATGGTACTGGCACCGCGAATGGGTCCTCGTGTGCCCTTGACAACACCCGTCACCCCCAGCTCATTCCGGCGGGTGGCGAACGCCACGACGGGCACCGGACGGACACCACGGCGGCCCCGGGCCGGCCGCCGGCCGGGCGCCGCAGGGTGCCGGGCGAGCGCTAGGAGGACTCCTCGGCGAGCGCCCGCAGCCGGCTGAGCGCCCGGTGCTGGGCGACCCGGACGGCCCCCGGCGACATCCCGAGCACCTCGCCGGTCTCCTCCGCCGAGAGCCCGGCGGCCACCCGCAGCAGCACCAGCTCGCGCTGGCGGGCCGGCAGGTTGGAGAGCAGCTCCTTGGCCCAGGCCGCGTCGCTGCTGAGCAGCGCCCGCTCCTCCGGGCCGAGCGCCTCGTCCGGCACCTCGGGCAGGTCGTCCTGGGCGACCACGGTCGAGCCGGGCCCGCGCATGGCGGCCCGCTGCAGGTCGGCGATCTTGTGCGCGGCGATCCCGTAGACGAAGGCCTCGAACGGGCGGCCCTGGTCCTTGTACCGGGGCAGCGCGCAGAGCACCGCGACGCAGACCTCCTGCGCGATGTCGTCCACGTGGTGCCGGGCGCCGCCGGGCAGCCGCACCAGCCGGCCCCGGCAGTACCGCAGGGCGAGCGGGTGGACGTGGGCGAGCAGCGCGTCGATCGCCGGGCCCTCGCCGCGGACGGCGGCCGCGACCAGCTCGCCGAGCGCGCCCGGACCCCCGGCCGTGTCCGCGTACGCCGGGTCGGGACCTGGCGCGGAGGGCTCGGCCTCCACCGGGTCCGCCTCGCCGGGAGCCCCGGTCACGTCGTCGCGCATCGGTCCATGGTGCCTGGTCGCGCGGGAAAACGCGGCACCGCGTCCGGAGTTGTGCACCGGAACGTTATGCGGTGCCGCACCGGCACGCACCACCCGCCCCTCCTGCACCGTCCCGCCTCCCGCTCCGCCGCCCCGGACGGTCCCGTCCGTCGCGCCGTCCGCCGAGTCTCCTGCGGCTGCGTGGTTCGCCGCAGTTCCTGTCCGCTGGTCCCCGAGGTGCTCCACTCCTCCATGGTGCAACCTCGGGACCGTAACGTCACACGCCTCCGCACGGGGAATCGCGAACAGCGTGCCGGAACCGGCGGCGCCGCCGGCGGTCAGCGGACCAGACCCCAGCGGAAGCCCAGGGCCACCGCGTGCGCGCGGTCCGAGGCGCCGAGCTTCTTGAACAGGCGCCGGGCATGGGTCTTGACGGTGTCCTCGGAGAGGAACAGCTCGCGGCCGATCTCGGCGTTGCTGCGGCCGTGGCTCATGCCTTCGAGCACCTGGATCTCACGCGCCGTCAAGGTCGGCGCGGCCCCCATGTCGGGGCTGCGCAGCCGGCGCGGCGCGAGCCGCCAGGTCGGGTCGGCGAGCGCCTGGGTGACGGTGGCCCGCAGTTCGGCGCGCGAGGCGTCCTTGTGCAGGTACCCGCGCGCACCCGCGGCGACCGCGAGGGCGACGCCGTCGAGGTCCTCGGCGACGGTGAGCATGATGATCCGGGCGCCGGGGTCGGCGGACAGCAGCCGCCGGACCGTCTCCACCCCGCCGAGGCCGGGCATCCGGACGTCCATCAGGACGAGATCGGAGCGGTCGGCCACCCAGCGGCGGAGGACCTCCTCCCCGTTCGTCGCGGTGGTGACCCGATCGACACCGGGTACGGTCGCGACGGCGCGGCGAAGCGCCTCGCGGGCGAGCGGGGAATCGTCGCAAACGAGAACGGAAGTCATGACCGTCGTCCTCCGCAGCTGATCCGCGTCACGTTGAGCCTCCTGGCTGGTACGAACCTCTCCGACACGGCCGATCGGCGACGGAGTCCGTGCTGATCGCCTGAGATTCCCCGCGATCGTTCCCGACGTCCGGCACCCGCTAACCGCCTCCGCACTTCCAACGACCGTCACTCGAATGAGTTACGGCCTTCAGGGCCATCTCCACCACTGTACGTGGCCGACCCGTTACCGATCAGCCGCATCGCGGTGCACACGCCGCACTTTTGCGCAGCTCGCGCGCGGTCGGCGTACGACCCGCACGCCGGTGCGAGGCCGCGTGCGCCCGTCGGCCACCCGATTGCCACGTCCGCGCCGGGCGATCGCCTACCCGCCAGGCATGCCCACTTTGCCCGTTTTTAGAGCTTTTGTATGGTCATTGACTGTTGTGCCAGTCTGTGGGTGACTTGTCCATGGAGTTGCCGTAAGTCATATTTCCAGGTGTCCACACCGGCGCCGGACGCCCCGCCGGGCCGCCCAGCACAACCCCCGCTGGCGATCGGCCCGCGGTCGACGACCTCTGAAGGGAATGAGCCATGGCAGATTTCTCCCGCCTCCCCGGCCCCAACGCGGATCTGTGGGACTGGCAGCTCTCCGCGGCCTGCCGCGGCGTGGACAGCTCGCTCTTCTTCCACCCCGAGGGGGAGCGCGGCGCGGCGCGCAGTTCGCGCGAGGCGAGCGCCAAGGAGGTCTGCATGCGCTGCCCGGTGCGCACCGAGTGCGCCGCGCACGCCCTGGCGGTCCGCGAGCCGTACGGCGTCTGGGGCGGACTGACCGAGGACGAGCGCGAGGAGATGATGGGCCGCTCCCGGCACCGCCTGGTCGAGGTGCCGCTCACCGCGCCGAGCATCGCCCAGCAGTAGCCCGTCCGATGGCGCCCACCGGGGAGAAACGTTTCTCCTCGGGCTGAGGCGTGTCCGTCCCCCGACCGGCGGTCAGCGGTCGGTGGTCAACGGCCGACGGCCGACGGTCAGCGGTCGGCGGCCGCCCCCGCCAGCCGCTCCAGCATCAGCGCCACGGCCGGCACCTCGGCGAGGTCCGGCAGGGTCAGCGCGACCACCTGCCGCACCGCCGGCGCCCCCGAGGCGGCGTGCACCGCCACCGTCGCCACCCCGTCCGGGCGCACCGAGGCCAGCGCCAGCCCGGGCAGCACCGCGACCCCCAGGCCGGCGGCCACCAGCCCGACCACCGCCGGGTAGTCGTCGGTCGCGAAGTCGATCCGCGGCTCGAAGCCGGCGCCCGCGCAGAGCTCCACCAGGTGCCCCCGGCACTGCGGGCAGCCGGCGATCCACTGCTCCTGCGCCAGCTCGGCCAGCCGCACCGGCCCACCGCGCCCGGCCAGCCGGTGCCCGGCGGGCAGCAGGCCGACCAGCGGGTCGTCCAGCAGCGGGGTGACCACCAGATCGGACCAGTCGGCGCCCGCGCTCAGCTGCTGGGCCTCCAGGTTGGCCTCGGCCCGGGCCTCCCGCGGCGTCCCGTGCGCGGGCGCGGGCGCCGGCGCACCGGTCGTCCCGGGGGCCTGCGGGTAGCGGAAGGCGAGCGCGACCTCGCACTCGCCGCCGCGCAGCATCGCCAGCGACTCCGGCGGTTCGGCCTCGACCAGCGACACGCGCACCCCCGGATGGCTGTCCCGCAGCCGGGCGACGGCGGGCGGCACCAGAGTGGAACTCGCGGTCGGGAAGGAGACCAGACGGACCCGTCCGGCCCGCAGTCCGGCGATCGCCGCCACCTCCTCCTCGGCGGCGGAGAGCCCGGCGAGGATCCCGGTGGCATGCTTGAGCAGCACCCGTCCGGCCTCGCTCAGCTGCATCCCGCGACCCGAACGGACCACCAGCGGGGTGTCGACGGACTTCTCCAGGGCCTTCATCTGCTGGCTGATGGCGGGCTGCGTACAGCCCAGCTCGCGGGCGGCCGCGGAGAAGGAGCCGGTGCGGGCGACGGCACGCAGGACGCGCAGGTGGCGGGCCTCGATCATGCCCCAAAGATATAAGAGAATCTTTGCAACGCGCAAAATTCAACTGATAGTTGAAGGGTGGAGCAACGCCGGAGGCCCGGCCCGCCTCCCCTGACGGGGTGCGGACCGGGCCTCCGGTCGAGCGCTACCGGCCTCAGTGCGAGTGGCCGTGGCCGCCGTGCGAGTGGCCGTTGTCGGCCTCCTCTTCCTTCTTCTCCACCACGAGGGTCTCGGTGGTGAGCAGCAGGGAGGCGATCGAGGCGGCGTTCTCCAGGGCGGAGCGGGTGACCTTGACCGGGTCGATGACGCCGGCCTTCACCAGGTCGCCGTACTCGCCGGTGGCGGCGTTGTAGCCCTGGCCGAGCTCCAGGTCGGCGACCTTGGAGGTGATGACGTAGCCCTCCAGGCCGGCGTTCTGGGCGATCCAGCGCAGCGGCTCGTGCAGCGCCTTGCGGACGACCGCGACACCGGTGGCCTCGTCACCCGACAGGCCCAGGCCGCCGTCCAGCACCTTGGCGGCGTGGACCAGGGAGGCGCCACCGCCGGCGACGATGCCCTCCTCGACCGCGGCACGGGTCGCCGAGATGGCGTCCTCCAGGCGGTGCTTGCGCTCCTTCAGCTCCACCTCGGTGGCGGCACCGACGCGGATGACGCAGACGCCGCCGGCCAGCTTGGCCAGGCGCTCCTGCAGCTTCTCGCGGTCCCAGTCCGAGTCGGTGTTGGCGATCTCGCCCTTGATCTGGGCGACGCGGCCGGCCACGGCCTCGGCGTCACCGGCACCGTCGACGACCGTGGTCTCGTCCTTGGTGATGGTCACGCGGCGGGCGGAGCCCAGCACGTCCAGACCGGCCTGGTCGAGCTTGAGGCCGACCTCCTCGGAGATCACGGTGCCGCCGGTCAGGGTGGCCAGGTCGCCCAGGATCGCCTTGCGGCGGTCGCCGAAGCCGGGGGCCTTGACGGCCACCGCGTTGAAGGTGCCGCGGATCTTGTTGACCACGAGGGTGGACAGCGCCTCGCCGTCGACGTCCTCGGCGATGATCAGCAGCGGGCGGGAGGTGCCGCCCTGCAGGATCTTCTCCAGCAGCGGCAGCAGCTCCTGGATGGAGGAGATCTTGCCCTGGTTGATCAGGATGTACGGGTCCTCGAGGACCGCCTCCTGACGCTCCGCGTCGGTGACGAAGTACGGCGACAGGTAGCCCTTGTCGAACTGCATGCCCTCGGTGAAGTCCAGCTCCACGCCGAAGGTGTTCGACTCCTCGACGGTGATGACACCGTCCTTGCCGACCTTGTCGATCGCCTCGGCGATCAGCTCGCCGACCTGGGCGTCCTGGGCGGAGAGGGTCGCGACGGCGGCGACGTCGTCCTTGCCCTCGATCTCGCGGGCGACCGAGAGCAGGTGCTCGGAGACGGCGGCGACGGCCTTGTCGATGCCCTTCTTCAGAGCGGCCGGGCCGGCGCCGGCGGCGACGTTGCGCAGACCCTCGTTGACCAGGGCCTGGGCCAGCACGGTGGCGGTGGTGGTGCCGTCACCCGCGACGTCGTTGGTCTTGGTGGCGACCTCCTTGACGAGCTGCGCGCCAAGGTTCTCGTACGGGTCGTCGAGCTCGACCTCACGGGCGATGGTGACGCCGTCGTTGGTGATGGTCGGGGCGCCGAACTTCTTGTCGATGACGACGTTGCGGCCCTTGGGGCCGATGGTCACCTTGACGGTGTCGGCCAGCTTGTTGACACCGCGCTCCAGCGAGCGGCGGGCGTCCTCGTCGAACTGCAGGATCTTCGCCATGTTCCCTATTCCCTCGGGGCTGCGGCCGTCGCGGCGGCCGCCGGACTACGTGAACCAACAACCACGCCCCGGGCCCCTGTCACTTGGGACACGGATCCGGGGCGGGCTGGAACGTCTTACTTCTCGATGATCGCGAGAACGTCGCGGGCGGAGAGCACCAGGTACTCCTCGCCCTGGTACTTCACCTCGGTGCCGCCGTACTTCGAGTACAGGACGATGTCACCCACGGCGACGTCGAGCGGCAGACGCTGGCCGTCCTCGAAGCGGCCCGGGCCGACGGCCAGGACGACGCCCTCCTGGGGCTTCTCCTTGGCGGTGTCCGGGATAACCAGGCCGGAGGCCGTGGTGGTCTCGGCGTCGAGCGGCTGGACCACGATGCGGTCCTCGAGCGGCTTGATGGCAACCTTGCTGCTGGTGGTCACGTCCGAGCTCCCCTTCGGAGATTACGGGGTTTTCTAACGGGTAGGTGGCGAACCTGCGAGCCTGCCGTCGCGGGGGTCAGGCACACGTCTTCGCGTTAGCACTCCCCTGGTGGGGAGTGCTAGTGACGACCATAGGCCGCGGTTAGCACTCAGTCAACCAGAGTGCCAACGACGCGCCCTGGCGGTTCCGGTCGGCCCGCTCGGCCGGGCCCGGCCGAGCGGGGAGAATGGGCGGGTGGAGAACGACGATCTGCGGGACCTGTTGACCGGGCGGGGCCAGGAGCTGCTCGCCGAGCTGCGGGACTTCGCGCCCGGGGAGGAGCTGGCGCTGGCCACCCGGCTGCGCAAGGAGCACCCCGCCGAGCTGGTGTCGGCCGCCTTCGGGCAGGCCCGGCTGCGGCAGCGGGCCCGGGCCAAGTTCGGCGCGGACGCCGACCTGATGTACTTCACGCCCAACGGCGTCGAGCAGTCCACCCGGCGCAGCGTCGCCGAGTGGCGGGCGGAGCGGTTCGCCGGGCTCGGCGTGCGGCGGCTGGCCGACCTCTGCTGCGGGATCGGCGGCGACGTCCTGGCGCTGGCCCGGGCCGGCATCGAGGTGCTCGCGGTCGACCGGGACCCGGCCGCCTGCGCCGCCCTCGCCGCCAACGCGGCCGCGCTGGGCGTGGCCGAGCTGGTCGAGGTGCGCTGCGCGGACGTCGCCGACGTCGACGTCAGCGGCTGCGACGCGGTGTTCACCGACCCGGCCCGGCGCACCTCGCGCGGGCGGGTCTTCGACCCCGAGGCGTACGCGCCGCCGCTGTCCTGGGCGATCGAGGCCGGCCGGCGGACCCGGATCGGCGCGCTCAAGGTGGCGCCGGGCATCCCGCACGAGGCGGTGCCGGCCGACGCGGAGGCGGAGTGGGTCTCCGACCACGGCGACGTCAAGGAGGCCGTGCTCTGGTTCGGCACCGGCGCGCGGAGCCCGCACCGGGCCACCCTGCTGCCGCAGCGGGCCAGCCTGGCCGGCGGCGACCTGCCCGACCCGCCGGCCGGCCCGGTCGGCCGCTACCTGTACGAGCCGGACGGCGCGGTGATCCGCGCCCACCTGGTCGCCGAGGTCGCCGGGCAGGTGAACGGGCGGCTGATCGACCCGAAGATCGCCTATCTGACCTCGGACGAGTTGGTCGACACCCCGTACGCGCACGCCTTCGAGCTGACCGACGTGCTGCCGTTCCACATCAAGAAGCTGAAGGCGCTGCTGCGCGAGCGGGGCGTCGGCACGGTGGTGATCAAGAAGCGCGGGATGGCGATCACCCCGGAGGAGCTGCGCCGTCAGCTGAAGCCCACCGGCCCGAACACGGTCACGGTGATCCTCAGCCGCACCGACCACGGCCCGCTGATGATGCTCGGCCAGCCGGTGACCGGACCGGCCGCGGCCGTCCGGGAGGCGGGCGCTCAGGTGGCGTCCGGTCAGGCGGCCGGCGCCTCGATGTAGTCCTCCAGCCGGGCCACCGCGAAGCCCTGCTCCTGGATCCGGGCCAGCAGCTCCCCGAACATCTGCGTCATCGTCTCGCCCTTGAGGTCCTTCGGGCCCCGGAAGTGGGCGAGCACGATGTCGCCGGGCCGCAGCTTCTTGTCCGCTGCCTGGTACTGCATGTCGTGGATCTGCATCGACTCGCGCCACAGCACGATCGCGCGCGGCCCGCACTGCTGCACCGAGGAGTTCAGCGCCGGGGTGTTGGCGCCGTCCCCGTACGGCGGGCGGAACAGCAGCGGCGCGGTGCCGTACTGCTGGGTGAGCGCGGACTGGGCGTCGCAGATCTCGGACTTCTGCTTCTCCGGCGCCACCTTGCTCATCTGGGCGTGGTCCACGGTGTGGTTGTGGACGTGGTTGCCGAGCGCCTGGAGCTGCTTGAAGTAGCCGTAGTTGTCCTTGACGATGTCGCGGGTCAGGAACATCGAGACCGGCACCTTGAGGTCGGTCAGCATCTCGACGAACTTCGGGTCCTTCTCGGCGCCGTCGTCGATGGTGACGAAGACCACCTTGTCGTTGGTCTTCACCTCGCTGAACACCGGGACCGGCCCGGTCCGCTGGAGCTTCACCGGCTTGTCGGCGGGGGCCGGCGGCGCGGCCGGCAGCGGCGTCAGGTGCCACTTCGCCCAGGCGGCCGCGTCCCCCGCGGCCGGGGCGGCCCCCGGCGACGGCGGGGCGGACTGCTGCGGCGGGCCGGACGGCGTGGCCGGGGCGGCGGCCGAGGCGGTGCCCCGGCCGGTCGGGGCGGCGGGCGCGGCGGTGCTCCCGCCGTCGCTGCCGCACCCGGTGACCGCGGCCAGCAGGGCCAGCGCCCCCACCGCGTACGTCGTCGTCCTGCTCCGCCCGTGCCTGTCCACCGCGCCGCGCTCCCCGGTCCCGTCCAGCGATCTCTCTCGCTAGCACGGTAACGGTCAGGCGTTCGGTTCCCGCTCGGGCGTGCGAACGGCTACCCGGGACTACTCCACATGCTCGCTGGTGAACGACCAGCGGTGGGCCGGACGGCCCAGCAGCCCGGCGGGCGGCTCGGGCACCGGCATCGGCTCGCCGGTCCACCAGGTGATCAGCAGCACGCGCTCGCCGGGGGCGGCGAACAGCTCGGTGCGGACCAGCCCGGCCGAGCCGCGCAGCGCCGGCAGCGCGTCCGCCCGGACCCAGGCGGCCAGCTCGGCACCCCGGCCGTCGGCCGCCCGGGCCTCCCACATCGCGGCGGTGGTGGTCACCGCTGCTGCCCGGTCAGCGCCTGGTAGGCCTGGCCGTGGAAGTCGCCGTGCACGATCGTGGCAGCCGGGACGTGGGTCTCGGTGACCGGCAGCGAGGAGTCCGCCGACAGGTCGAGGGAGGACGGCGCGCGGTCGCGCCAGACCATCTCGGAGCCGAGCGCGGCGACCATCGCGCCGTTGTCGGTGCACAGGCCCGGACGCGGCACCCGCAGCCGGATGCCCGCCTTGTCGCAGCGCTGCTGGGCCATCTCGCGCAGCCGCGAGTTGGCCGCGACGCCGCCGCCGATCATCAGGTGGTCGACGCCGTTGTCCTTGCAGGCCTTGACCGCCTTGCGGGTCAGCACGTCGGTGACCGCCTCCTGGAAGGACGCCGCGACGTCCGCGATCGGCACCTCCTCGCCGGCCCGGCGCTTGGCCTCCACCCAGCGGGCGACCGCGGTCTTCAGGCCGGAGAAGGAGAAGTCGTACTCCGGGTCCTTGGGGCCGGTCAGGCCACGCGGGAAGGCGATCGCCTTCGGGTCGCCCTCGCGGGCCTTGCGGTCCACCACCGGGCCGCCCGGGAAGCCCAGGCCGAGCACCCGGGCCACCTTGTCGAAGGCCTCGCCGGCCGCGTCGTCGATGGTCGCGCCGAGCGGGCGGACGTCGGTGGTGATGTCCTCGCTCAGCAGCAGCGAGGAGTGCCCGCCGGAGACCAGCAGGGCCATCGTCGGGGACGGCAGCCGGCCGTGCTCCAGCTGGTCCACGCAGATGTGCGAGGCGAGGTGGTTGACCCCGTACAGCGGCTTGTCCAGCGCCCACGCGTACGCCTTGGCGGCGCTCACGCCGACCAGCAGCGCGCCGGCCAGGCCGGGGCCGGCGGTGACGGCGATGCCGTCCAGGTCGCTGGCCTTGACGCCGGCGGTGTCCAGGGCGCGCTGGATGGTCGGGACCATCGCCTCCAGGTGCGCGCGGCTGGCGATCTCGGGGACGACGCCGCCGAACCGGGCGTGGTCGTTGACGCTGGAGGCCACCGCGTCGGCGAGCAGCGTGGTGCCGCGCACGATGCCGACGCCGGTCTCGTCGCAGGAGGTCTCGATGCCGAGGACGAGCGGTTCGTCAGCCATGGCGGGTGTCCTTCTTCACGTCCGGTCGCGGGTCGTCCGCGGGTTCGTCCAGGTCTTCGGGGGCGGCGGGGGCGGGGGCGGCCGGGGCGGCGGCGCGGGCGGCGGTCAGGTCGAGGCGCATCACCAGCGCGTCGACGTTGGCGGGCTGGTAGTAGCCGCGCCGGATGCCGACCGGCTCGAAGCCGAAGCGCTCGTACAGCCGCTGGGCGCGCTCGTTGTCCACCCGCACCTCCAGCAGCAGGTCCGCGCAGTCGCGCCGGGCGGCCTCGCCGACCAGGTCGGTGAGCAGCGCCGAGCCGAGGCCGGCGCCCTGGTGCCGGCCGTCGACGGCGATGGTCTGCACGTCGCCCTCGCCGGCCACCGCCATCAGCCCCGCGTAGCCGGCGAGCGCGCCGTCCGGGGTGACCGCGACGGTGTAGTGGCGGGTGCCGCCGGGGTGGGCCTCGGCCAGCTCGGACCAGAACATCCCGGCGGACCAGGCGTCCTCGGGGAACAGCTCCAGCTCCAGGGCCAGCACCGGGGCGATGTCCCACCAGCGCATCGGGCGCAGGGTGAAGGCCGGGGCCGCGGTCCGGGTGGCGCCGGTGCCGGCCGGACCGGTGGCGGTGGCAGTGGCACTCGCCGGGCCGGTGGTGCTCGGGCCGGTCACGCCGGGAGCACCGCCTTGTAGCCGGCCGGCACCTGGGCGTCCGGGCGGCGCAGGTACAGCGGGGCGTTCGGCAGCAGCGCCCGGCCGGCGGCCAGCTCGGCGGCGGCGAAGTCGGCGAGCGCGCCGGCCGAGACGTGCTCGGGGCCGTGCGCGCCGGGGAAGGCGTCCGGGTAGAGCAGCGCGCCGGCGCCGACCGACCGCGCCTGCGGGGTCAGCTCGGCCGGGCGGTCCACGGACGGGCCCTCGGTCCGGCGGCCCTCGGCGTCGTAGGAGGCCCAGTAGACCTCCTTGCGGCGCGCGTCGGTGGCCACCGTGAACGGTTCGCCGGCCAGGCCCTCGGCCCGGGCCTGGTGGGCCAGCGCGTCCAGCGTGCAGACGCCGTGCACCGGCAGGCCGAGCGCGTGGCCGAGCGCGGCGGCGGTGACCAGGCCGACCCGCAGGCCGGTGTACGGGCCGGGGCCGACGCCCACCGCGATGTCGGTCAGCCGGTGCTTGTCCACACCGGCCGCGCGCAGCACCTGGTCGATGGCGGGCAGCAGCAGTTCGCCGTGGCGCCTGGCGTCGACCTGGTCGGTCTGCGCGAGGACGGCCGTGCCGTCGTGGACGGCGGCGGTGACGGCGGGGGTAGCGGTGTCGAACGCGAGCAGCAGCACGGGTCAAGGTTAGACCGGTCGGCGGGTGGACGGTCCGGGCCCGGTCCCGCACCGGTCCCGCACCGGCTCACCGGAGGCCGGCGGCCGGATCTGCTCCGCCCGATCGAAAACCCGCTCCACTCCGGAACACACGTCCGGCAGGATGCGGACCGGACGGACGGACCTGGCACGATGGGGCCGACGGTTTTGGGACGGCGGTGGGAGCACACGTGGCGAAGATGGGTCCTGGAGTGGTGGTCACGGGGCTGACCCTGGGGGCCCTGGCGGTGGTGAGCCTGCTGGCCTTCCAGGCCAACGGCGCGCAGGACCGCGCGGTCGCCGCGAACCCGAGCACGAGCACCTCCGCCTCGTCCACCGGGCCGGCCGCCTCGGCCACCCCGACCGCCACCCCCACGCCGACCGTCCCGGCCCTGCCCACCACGGGCGCGGGCACCGGGCTGCGGGTCGTCTACTCGGTGAGCACGCACTACGTCTGGCTGGTCGACCCGAAGAAGAACCCGCAGGTGGTGGCCGCGTTCCAGGTCACCCCGGGCACGGTCGAGCCGGCCCCCGGCAGCTACCCGGTGTACAGCCGGACCCCGTCCGGCACGGGCACCGACGGCAAGCAGATCGAGCACGTGGTGCGGTTCGCGCAGCAGAACGGCGTGGTGTTCGGCTTCAGCGCGGCCGTCGACGGCGCCACCGGCACCCCGGCCGCGGCCCCGACGCCGACCTCGACCGCGAGCACCGCGATCGGCGGCGGCCCGTCGGCCGGCGCGACCGCCGACCCGAAGACCAACAAGACGGGCGGCATCCGCAGCAGCCGGGCGGACAGCCAGCTGCTCTGGGACTTCGCGCCCAACGGCACCAAGGTGGTCGTGATCGCCTGACCGGGCGCCCTCGGGCCCGTTCGGGCTTGTTCGGGCCCGTTCGGGCCTGCGCGGGCCTGCTCCGGCTTACGCCGCGCGGCGGGTCCCGTGCGCTCCGCCACCCGCGGGCGCGTCGGGAGTCCCGGGCTCGGCCGCGTCCCCGGCCGCGGCTGCGACCGAGCGGCGCTCCGGCGGCGTGGAGACCGCCTCCGCCGCGGCACAGGCGGCCAGCAGGGCCCGCATCGGCTCCCCCGCGGCACGACGGGCGGGCTCCTCGGTCCCGGTCCCGCGCGGCGCGCGCTCCGGGGCGGGCGTGGTGCTCGGCATGGCGCCTCCCTAGTTAGGCAGACCTAACCTCAGCACCCATCCCACCACGCCCGGGACCCCGACCGCAACATCTTCCCGACGGACTGTCGGCAAACCGTGACACGGGCCCGGAGCCGCCGGCGTCAGGCCAGCGCGGACAGGTCCACGCCGTCCCAGCGGCCGCCGATCCCGGTCAGCCCCACCTGGCGCGGGTCCAGGTCGTCCGCGTCCGCCCCGGCGCCGATCGCCCGCTCGATCCGGACCTCCAGCCGGTCCTCCGAGAGCCGCTCGACCTTGCCCTCGCCCCACTCGACCACCACCACCGACTCGGGCAGCGAGACGTCCAGGTCGAGGTCCTCCATCTCGTCCAGGTCCCCGCCCAGCCGGTACGCGTCGACGTGCACCAGCGCCGGACCGCCGACCAGCGACGGGTGCACCCGGGCGATCACGAAGGTCGGCGAGGTGACCGCCCCGCGCACCCCGAGCCCCTCCCCCAGTCCCCGGGTCAGCGTGGTCTTCCCCGCCCCCAGCTCGCCGGAGAGCAGCACCAGGTCCCCCGGCCGCAGCAGCGCGGCCAGCTCCCGGCCGAGCCGGCCCATCCGCTCGGGGGTGGCGACGGTGAGAGAGGCGTGCGAGCCCATGCGCGAATCAAGCCCTTCGGTCCGGACGACGGCGCACCGTCCTTCGGGCGCCCCCGCTACCGTGCCACATCCCCGACCGCGCCCGCGCCGGGCCCGGTCTGTCCCGGTGTGATCGACTTTGCCGACCCGCCCCCGCCGGAGGACGGGGACCCGCGCTCGGGAGGCTCCCGGGCGGCCGCTACGGTCCTGTTCCTGAAACCCTTCCGGATCGAAGGACCCGCCCCGTTCGGGCACCGGTCCGGAGCTGCGCCCGGGCTGCCCGACGGCCCGGCATACCTCCCGTGAGGTCACACCGATGAAGCTCCGTCGCGGTCTCGCGATACCCGCCGTCGCCGCCCTGGCCTCGGCCTCCGTCATCGCGGCCGCCCCGGCCGCCCTGGCCGCCCCCGCCGCCGGCACCGGCGTCCTCGCCGCCGCGCAGGCCGCCGTCGGCCCGCAGGCGCCGCCGGTGCTGACGTTCAAGAACTTCCCGGCCCGCGTCGTCGCCGGCGCCCCGGCCGTCGCCTTCAGCGCCGAGGTCAGCAACACCTCCGGGCGCGACATGATCATCGAGCCGATGATGGTGTTCGGCTCCAAGCAGGAGAAGCTGGCCGTCGGTCAGATCAAGCTCCAGTTCCAGGACGTCGACACGCACGCGTGGCGCGACGCCACGCCGTCGCAGATCGGGCTGCGCGTCCCGGTGCTCGACCTGGGCGGACTGCTCTACCTGCCGAAGGGCGAGTCGCTCACCCTCCAGCTCAAGCTGGCGCTGACCGGCGACGCGGTCGCGGACAGCGCGGCGGCCCAGCTGTCGATGTTCTTCGACGACCCGGACGAGGACCCGGCCGAGGGCCCGAGCTGGGCCTTCAGCGGCAAGGGTGAGTTCGCCATCGTCGGGGCCGGCGAGGGGACGGCGAGCCCGTCGGCGTCGGCCACGGCTTCGGCCACGGCGACGGCTTCGGCGTCCGCCACCGCTTCGGCGACCGCGACGGCCACGAGCACCGCCACGGCCACGGCCACCGCCACGGCCACGGCCACGGCCACGCCGAGCGGGACGCCGTCGGCCACCGCCAGCACCACGGCCAGTGCGACTCCGACGACGACGGCGACGGCCTCGCCGAGCGCCACCTCCAGCGCCACCGCGTCCCCGTCGGCCAGCGCCACCGCGTCCGCCTCGCCGTCGGCCACCGCCACCGCCAGCGCGTCCGCCTCCCCGTCGGCGACCGCCACCAGCGCCACCACCGCGCCCGCCGGTGGCGGCACGACGGCCGGCACCGGCAGCACCGGCGGTGCCGCGCAGGTCAGCCTCCCCGACGCCAAGACCTTCGAGCAGGCGGCCGCCAAGCTGCCCAAGCCGACCGCCGAGGCGGTCGCCGCGGCCAAGGCCAAGGCCGCCAACCGCCCGTCCGGCGGCAGCAACCTGGCCACCACCGGTGGCGGCGACAACACCACCGCCATCGCGGTGGCCGGCGGCGCGGTGCTGGCCGCCGGTGTCGGCACGCTCGTCGTGCTGCGCCGCCGCAAGGGCGCCGCGAGCGCCTGACGTCCCGCACCCGGACATGCCGGTGGCCCGGCTCCCCGTCGTGGGGCCGGGCCACCGGCACGTTCAGCACACCACGGGGCGCACCCGCCGCCCCGGCACGGACCGGCCCACGCCGTCGTCCACCCGGTGGGAGTACATCGCGGGGATCCTCCTGGCCGCCGGACCACGGCCGCGTCGCAGCCCCCACCCGATCACGGCCGCCTCCGGTGCCCCAGCGCGAACCAGGCCACCCCACCGCCCACGGGGCGGGAGCACCTCACGAGGAGGCAGCCTCCTGGCCGCCGGACCACGGCCGCGTCGCAGCCCCACCCGATCACGGCCGCCCCCGGTACCCCAGCACGGACCAGGCCACCCCACCGTCCACGGGGCGGGAGCACCTCGCGAGGGGGTGCCTCCCGGCCGATCAACCGGAGACGTCGCTACGCCGGTTCGCCCACCGAGGGTGGAAGGGGGGCCGCGCCGCAGTGGTGGGCGGCCTGTTCCAGCAGGGCGGTCAGGTACCCGTCGACCACGTCGGGGCGCTCCAGCATCACCAGGTGTCCGGCGTCCTCGACCAGGACCAGCTCGGCGCCCGGCAGTTGGTCGGCCATCACCTCGCCGTGGCCCGGCGGGGTGAGCAGGTCCTTGGTGCCGGTCAGCACCAGGGTGGGGAGGCCGCGCAGGGCGGCCAGCGCCGCGGTCTTCTCGTGCGCGGAGAAGACCGGGTAGAACTCGGCCACCACGTCGATCGGGGTGGCGTCCAGCAGCTGTTCGGCGAACCGGACGACCCCCGGGTCGACGTCCTTGCCGCCGAAGGAGAACCGCCGGTAGAGGACGGCGCTGACGTCCGCGCCGAGCCGGCGGGTGGCCTCGACCAGGTCGACCTGGCGGCCGAGCAGCCGCATCGCGCCCGGTGCGACCTTCCGGAACAGCCTGGCGCCCACCGAGGGCAGGCCGAAGGTGACGGCGTCCCAGTTCCCGGCCAGGGTGCCGATCAGCGCGACGCCGGCGACCCGCTCGCGGAACAGCTCCGGGTGCTGGTCGGCCAGCGCCATCACGGTCATGCCGCCCATCGAGTGGCCGACCAGGACCAGCGGACCGGTCGGCGCCACGGCGTCGATCACCGCCTTGAGGTCGCCGCCCAGCTGGTCGATGCCGGCCGGCTCGCCGGCCAGGTAGGAGCGGGAGCGCTCGGAACGGCCGTGGCTGCGCTGGTCCCAGAAGACCAGCCGCACACCGGCGGACCGGAGCGCGGCGCGCTGGAAGTGCCAGCTGTCCTGGCTGAGGCAGTAGCCGTGGCTGAAGACCACGGTCAGCGGCGGGGCTCCGTCGCCCTTGCCCTCGGCGTCCTGCTCGTCGGGCCAGCCGGTGCCGTCCAGCTCGACGTACAGCTCGGTGCCGTCGGCGGCGGCCACCGTGCGGGGACGGCCGCGCAGCGAGCCGTACGGGGCCTTGGCGTCCAGTTCGGCGCGCGCTCGGCGGCGCATCGTCCGGCCGACCGTCAGGCGTTCGATCGCCACGCCGGCGGCGGCGCCGGCCGCGAGCACACCGACCGAGATGCCGATCAGGCCCGCCCGGCTCACGCCGGTGGCCGTTCCGACGGCCTCGGCCGCCTCGGCCACCGCGGCGGCCGGGCCGGTGCCGGAGGGCTCGCTCATCCGAGCAGCCCGCCGTGCAGACCGCCGCGCAGGCCGTCCAGGCCCGCGTCGAGGCCCTCGTCCAGGCTGCCGATGTAGCGGCGCGGCACCCGGGCGCCGATCCGGGTCACGATCTCGTAGGAGATGGTGCCGCAGGCCCGGCCCCAGTCCTCGGCGGTCGGCTCGCCGCGCTCGCCGTTGCCGAAGACCAGCACCTCGTCGCCGATCTCCGGGGTGTCGCCGCCGAGGTCGACGACGAACTGGTCCATCGCCACCCGGCCGGCCACCGTCCGCCACTTGCCCTCGACCTGCACCGGGCCGATGCCGCTGGCGTGCCGGGGGATGCCGTCGCCGTACCCGAGCGGGACCAGGCCCAGCGTGGTCGGGCCGGGGGTGGTGTAGTGGTGGCCGTAACTGACGCCGTGCCCGCCGGGGACGTGCTTCACCAGGGCCAGCCGGGCGGTCAGCGACATCACCGGGCGCAGGCCGAAGTCGGCCGGCGAGCCGACCTCCGGGACCGGCGAGAGCCCGTACATCGCCAGGCCGGTGCGGACCATGTCGAAGTGCGACTGCGGGAGCAGCAGGGTGGCCGGCGAGTTCGCCAGGTGGCGGACCTCGGGGCGCAGGCCGGCCGCCTCGGCGACGGCCAGCGCGACGTGGAAGGCGTCCAGCTGGGCCTGGATGGAGGGGTGGCCGGGCTCGTCGGCGGCGGCGAAGTGCGACCAGACGCCGACCACGGTCAGCAGGCCGTCCAGTTCGGCGCGGCGGGCGGCGGCGACCAGCTCGGGCCAGTCGTGCGGCTGGCAGCCGTTGCGGCCCAGGCCGGTGTCGGCCTTCAGGTGGACCCGCGCCGGCAGGCCGGTGGCGCGGACGGCGGCGAGCAGCTCGTCCAGCGCCCACCGGCCGCTGACCGAGATGTCGAGATCGGCGAAGAGGGCCTCGTGCCAGGGGCCGCCGGGGGTCCACAGCCAGCAGAGGATGCGGGCCTGGTCGGGGCGGATGCCTCCGGCGCGCAGGGCGAGCGCCTCCTCGGGCGTCGCGGTACCGAGCCAGCCGATGCCTGCGGCGACCGCCTCGCGGGCACACCGGACCGCGCCGTGGCCGTAGGCGTCCGCCTTGACCGCGGCCATCACCGTGGTCCCGCCGATGCGCTCGCGCAGCGCGTCGAGGTTGCCGCGCAGGGCGGCGAGATCGATGGTCGCCTCGGCCCGCGCTCCTTCGGTGAGCGTGGCCATCACGGTCGTCTTCGCAGTTGTCATCAGGGTCAGTCTCCCAGACGTCCCAGGGTCCTCGCCGAACGGCCCGTCGGCACGCCGCCCCACACCACCCACCACCCCCTACCGGACGCCCACGAAGAACCCCCGGTTCCATCCCACCCATCCAGGGGGAAATATGCAGACCGGTCTACATACTCCACCGTTCGCATCCGCGCACAGGAAGTCGGCCCCGCCGACTTCCTGCTCCGAAACTCCCCGCCCCGCCTTGCCCGGGCGCGAAAATATGCAGACCGGTCTACTTAATCGATGCCCTCCGGGAGCCCCCGTGCACAGGAAGTCGGCCGGTCCGACTTCCTGTGCACGCCCACACGCCCCACACGCCCCACACCGCACCCGCCGCTCCACACCGCACCGACTATGTAGACCGGTCGGTATATTCCTACTCCGCCGGCGGCGCCGAGCGGACGTCGTTCCAGGCGGCCGGGAGGGCGGCGGCCACCTCCAGGGCGGTGAGGGGGGCGCCGGGAGTGCCGGCGGCGTGGCGGGCCGCGAGGCCGTGCAGGTAGGCGGCCACCGAGGCGGCGTCCAGCGGGGAGAGGCCGGCGGCCAGCAGGGAGCCGGCCAGTCCGGCCAGGACGTCCCCGCTGCCGGCCGTCGCCAGCCACGAGCTGCCGGTCGGGTTCACCCGCACCGGGCCACCCGGATCCGCGATCACCGTGGTGGACCCCTTCAGCAGCACCGTCGCCCGGTACGCCGCCGCCAGCCGGCGCGCCGTGGCCAGCCGGGTCGCGGCCGGCTCGTCGGCGGCCGGCGGGCGGGCCGCATCACCGGACGCCGGTCCGGCCGCCCCCGCCAGCAGCCACGCCGCCTCCCCCGCGTGCGGGGTGAGCAGCGTCGGCGCCGTCCGCCCGGCCAGCGCCCGCGGCCCGAGCCGGGCCAGCTCGGTCAGCCCGTCCGCGTCGACCAGCACCGGCACGTCGCTCGCCAGCGCCTCCGCCAGCGCCCGCCCCGCCCCCTCGCCGCCGCCCGGTCCGACCACCCAGGCCTGCACCCGCCCCGCCCCGGCCGGCCCGCCCTCGGTGACCAGCGCCTCCGGGAACCGCCGCACCACCTCCTCCGCCGCCGTCCCCACGTACCGCACCGCCCCCGCGCCCCCGCGCAGCGCCCCGGCGACCGCCAGCAGCGCCGCCCCCGGGTAGCGCGCCGACCCGGCCGCCACCCCCACCACCCCGCGCCGGTACTTGTCGCTCTCCGCCCCCGGCACCGGCAGCAGCCCGGCCACCTCCGCGTGCTGCAGCGCCGCGACCCCGGCCGGCGGCAGCTCCAGCCCGATCCCCACCAGCTGCACCACCCCGGCGTACGAGGCACCCGGGTCGATCAGCAGCCCGGGCTTGTACGTGCCGAAGCACACCGTCACGTCCGCCCGCAGCGCCGCCCCCGGGACCTCGCCGGTGTCGGCGTCCACCCCGCTGGGCACGTCCACGGCCACCACCACCCCGGCCCGGTCGGCCCGCGCGTACGGCTCGGCCTCCGGCCGCAGTCCGCCGCGCCCGCCGATGCCGACGATGCCGTCCAGCACCAGGTCCGCGCGCGAGAAGTCGGCCAAGCCGGCTTCCCGCTCCAGCACCACCCGCCCGCCCGCCGCCCGCAGGGCCGCGAGCCCCCCGGCATGCGCCCGCGCGGGCGCGAGCAGCACCGCCGTCACCCGCGCCCCGCGCCGGGCCAGCGCGGCCCCGGCGTACAGCGCGTCACCCCCGTTGTCCCCGCTGCCCGCCAGCACCACCACCCGGCTGCCGTACACCCGGCCGCGACGGCGCGTCAGCAGCCGCGCGCAGGTCGCGGCGAGCCCGACGGCGGCCCGCTGCATCAGGGTGCCCTCCGGCAACCGGGCCATCAGCTCGGCCTCGGCGGCCCGGACGACTTCGACGCGATGGGCGTGACGCATGCGGGGACTCCTTCAGCGGTCGGTTACCGCCGACGCTAGCCCGCGTCACCGCCCCACGGGGGCCGGGCCTGCGGCACACTTTCGAGTGACAACCACTTCGATCCCCCACCGGTGTCGGTCCGGATGCCTACCGTATGGCTCGGCACGGACCCACAGGAGGGAGAAGGGCCATGGTCGCCATGCCAGCTGTCGAGCACCCGCTGGGCGAGGACAGCCTCCTCCAGGCGTTCCTGGAGCTGGACACCCCGCTGGGAAGCAAGGCCGAATTCATCGAAGGGGAGATCGTCGTGACCCCACCACCGGACGGCGACCACGAGGACGCGCTCGCACGGTTCGGCCGTGTCATCGCGCGGGAGGCCGCCGAGGAGCTCTACGTCAGCGGAGGAAAGGGGCTGATCACGCCCAAGGGTCGCTTCGTTCCCGACGCGACCGTCGCTCCGGTGGGGCATTTCCGGGCGCAGGAGCCGTGGGCGCCCACCACGGGCATCGCGCTCGTCGCCGAGGTCACCTCGACCAACCCGCACAAGGACCGCGAGCCCAAGCGCAGGGGCTACGCCGCCGCAGGAATCCCCTGCTACCTGCTGATCGACCGCAGCGAAGGCACGGTCACTCTGTTCACCAACCCCGAGGACGACGACTACGCCACCCGGACCAAGGTCGAGTTCGGCAAGTCGATCGACCTCCCCGCCCCCTTCTCCTTCACCCTCGACACAGGGCCCCTGCGGTAGGACGCAGCCACCGCAGGGGCCCCGGGACGGAGCGGGTCCGACTACTCGACGGTGACCGACTTGGCCAGGTTGCGGGGCTGGTCGACCTCGTGGCCCTTGGCCGTTGCCAGCTCGCAGGCGAAGACCTGCAGCGGCACCGTGGAGACCAGCGGCTGCAGCAGGGTCGGGGTGACCGGGATGCGGATCAGGTGGTCGGCGTACGGGACGACCGCCTCGTCGCCCTCCTCCGCGATCACGATGGTCCGCGCACCGCGGGCCCGGATCTCCTGGATGTTGGAGACGATCTTGTCGTGCAGGATCGAGCGCCCGCGCGGCGACGGGACGACCACGACGACCGGCAGCCCCTCCTCGATCAGCGCGATCGGCCCGTGCTTCAGCTCGCCGGCCGCGAAGCCCTCGGCGTGCATGTAGGCGAGCTCCTTGAGCTTGAGCGCGCCCTCCAGGGCCACCGGGAAGCCGACGTGCCGGCCCAGGAACAGCACCGAGCGCGCGTCCGCGAGCGAGCGGGCCAGCTCGCGCACCGGCTCCATGGTCTCCAGCACCTGCTCGACCTGGCGCGGCGCGTCACCGAGCTCGCGGATGACGGCGAGGATCTCGTCGCCCCACTTGGTGCCGCGCACCTGGCCCAGGTACAGCGCCACCAGGTAGCAGGCGACCAGCTGGGTCAGGAACGCCTTGGTCGAGGCGACGGCGACCTCGGGCCCGGCGTGGGTGTACAGCACCGCGTCGGACTCGCGCGGGATGGTGGAGCCGTTGGTGTTGCAGATCGCCAGCACCTTGGCGCCCTGCTCGCGCGCGTGCCGCAGCGCCATCAGGGTGTCCATGGTCTCGCCGGACTGCGAGATGGCGATGACCAGCGTGCCCGGGCCCATGATCGGGTCGCGGTAGCGGAACTCGGACGCGACCTCGACCTCGCACGGGATCCGGGTCCAGTGCTCGATCGCGTACTTGGCGATCATGCCCGCGTGGAACGCGGTGCCGCAGGCGACGATGACGACCTTGTCGACCGAGCGCAGGTCGGCGTCGGAGATCCGCAGCTCGTCGAGGGTGAGCCGGCCGTCGGTGCCGATCCGGCCGAGGAGGGTGTCGGCGACGGCCTTCGGCTGCTCGGCGATCTCCTTGAGCATGAAGTAGTCGTAGCCGCCCTTCTCGGCGGCCGAGGCGTCCCAGTCGACGTGGTACTCGCGCACGTCGGCCGCGGTGCCGTCGAAGTTGGTGACGGTGACCGCGTCCCGGCGCAGCTCGACGACCTGGTCCTGGCCCAGCTCGATCGCCTCGCGGGTGTGCGCGATGAACGCGGCCACGTCGGAGGCGAGGAAGTTCTCGCCCTCGCCGCGCCCGACCACCAGCGGCGAGTTGCGACGGGCGCCGACCACCACGTCGGGCGCGTCGGCGTGCGCCGCGACGAGGGTGAACGCGCCGTCGAGGCGGCGGCAGACGATCCGCATGGCCTCCGCCAGGTCACCCTCGAACACCTCGCCGAGCAGGTGCGCGACGACCTCGGTGTCGGTCTCCGAGCGCAGCGTGTGGCCGCGCTCGGCCAGCTCCGCGCGGAGCTGGGCGAAGTTCTCGATGATGCCGTTGTGGACGACCGCGACCTTGGCGGCGTCGTCCAGGTGGGGGTGGGCATTGGCGTCCGTCGGGCCGCCGTGGGTGGCCCAACGGGTGTGGCCGATGCCGGTGGTGCCGCCGGGAAGAGGGGTCTCGGCGAGCGACTTCTCCAGGTTGGCGAGCTTTCCGGCCCGCTTGTCGGTGGCGAGGCTCCACTGCCCGTCGGAGCCCTGCACCTGCACCGCGACACCGGCGGAGTCGTAACCCCGGTACTCCAGTCGCTGCAGGCCTGCGATTACTACGTCAAGGGCGGGCTGGGAGCCCACGTATCCAACAATTCCGCACATGCGTGCCAGCATAAGGGCGCTCGGAACGCCCCTTTCGCACGGTTCGCCCACGGGCCGTGACCGACACCACAGCCACCGTGAACGGCGCTACGGCTCACAATGGAGCATGTGCTGACCGAACTCTGTACGCGGGGCGCCGCCACGCCCGGCCCGTCCCCGTCCCCCTACGTGGACCTCAGCCGGGCCGAGTGGAGCGCGCTGCGCGAGCGTACGCCGCTGCCGCTGACGGCCGAGGAGGTGGAACGGCTGCGCGGTCTGGGCACCGCCCTCGACCTGGACGAGGTCCGTGACGTCTACCTGCCGCTGTCCCGGCTGCTGAACCTCTACATCCACGCCACGCACGACCTGCGCGGCGCGCTGGGCACCTTCCTGGACACCCCGGACACCGAGCGGACCCGCACCCCGTTCATCATCGGCGTGGCCGGCTCGGTCGCCGTCGGCAAGTCGACCACGGCCCGGCTGCTGCAGGCCTTGCTGGCCCGCTGGCCGGAGCACCCCCGGGTCGAACTGGTCACCACCGACGGCTTCCTGCTGCCCAACGCGGAGCTGCGCCGGCGCGGCCTGATGGCCCGTAAGGGCTTCCCCGAGTCGTACGACCGGCGGGCGCTGATGCGCTTCGTCGCGGACGTGAAGGCCGGCAAGGAGCGGGTGACCGCCCCGGTCTACTCGCACCTGGTGTACGACATCGTGCCGGGCGAGCGGCTCACCGTGGAGCGCCCGGACATCCTGATCGTCGAGGGCCTGAACGTGCTCCAGCCGGCCCTGCCCGGCACCGACGGCCGCACCCGGCTCGCGGTGGCCGACTACTTCGACTTCTCGATCTACGTCGACGCCCGCACCGACGACATCGAGAGCTGGTACCTGGACCGGTTCCGCAAGCTGCGGCACACCGCCTTCCAGGACCCGAACTCCTACTTCCGCCGCTTCACCGAGGTCCCGGAGGAGGAGGCGATGGAGTACGGCCGCCAGGTGTGGCGCACCATCAACCGGCCGAACCTGCTGGAGAACGTGCTGCCCACCCGCGGCCGGGCCACCCTGATCCTGCAGAAGGGCCAGGACCACAAGGTCCGCCGGGCACTGCTGCGCAAGCTCTGAGCACAGGACGGAGAAGGCCCCCGCCGCGCGAACCGCGCGACGGGGGCCCCGGAGGAACCGGGCTCAGCCCAGGTACGTCCGGACCGCCTCGGCCAGCCGCTCGGCGACCGCCTGCGCCTGCGCCTCGTCGGCGGCCTCGACCATCACCCGGACCAGCGGCTCGGTGCCCGACGGGCGCAGCAGCACCCGGCCGGTGGCGCCCAGCTCGGCCTCGGCCGCGGCGACCGCGGCGCCCAGCTCCTCGCTGGTCTTCACCCGGCTCTTGTCGACGCCCTTGACGTTGATCAGGACCTGCGGCAGCCGGGTCATCACGGCGGCCAGGTCGGCCAGCGGCTGCTTGGTGGCGGCCAGCCGGGCACCGAGCATGAGGCCGGTCAGGGTGCCGTCGCCGGTGGTCGCGTGGTCCAGCAGGATGACGTGGCCGGACTGCTCGCCGCCGAGCGCGAAGCCCTGCTCCTTCATCGCCTCCAGCACGTAGCGGTCACCGACGGCGGTCTCGATCAGCTCGATGCCCTCGCGCTCCATGGCCAGCTTGAAGCCCAGGTTGGACATCACGGTGGCGACCGCGGTGTTGCGGCGCAGCGTGCCGGCCTCCTTCATGGCGACGGCCAGGATCGCGATGATCTGGTCGCCGTCGACCTCGTCGCCGGCCGCGTCGGCGGCCAGGCAGCGGTCGGCGTCGCCGTCGAGGGCGATCCCGAGGTCGGCGCTGTGCTCGCGCATCGCGGTCCGCAGCCGGTCCAGGTGGGTGGAGCCGACGCCGTCGTTGATGTTGAGGCCGGTGGGCTCGGCGCCCAGGGTGTGGACGACCTCGGCGCCGGCCCGGGCGAAGGCCTCGGGGGCGACGTAGGCGGCCGCGCCGTGCGCGCCGTCGATGACGACCCGGATGCCGTCGAGGCGGTTGGGCAGCACGCCGATCAGGTGGGCGACGTACTTGTCGAAGCCCTCGGTGTACTCGCGGACCCGGCCGACGGCGGCGCCGGTGGGGCGCTTCCACTCGTCGCTGCCGACGGAGTACGTCCGGTAGTGGGTCTCGATCGCGTCCTCGATCCGGTCGTCCAGCTTGTGGCCGCCGCGGGCGAGGAACTTGATGCCGTTGTCCGGCATGGCGTTGTGACTGGCGGACAGCATCACGCCGAAGTCGGCGCCGAGCACGCCGGTGAGGTAGGCCACCGCCGGGGTGGGCAGCACACCGACCCGCAGGACGTCGACTCCCGCGCTGGCCAGGCCGGCGATGACCGCGGCCTCCAGGAACTCGCCCGAGGCGCGCGGGTCGCGACCGACCACCGCGACCGGCCGGTGGCCGTCGAAGGCCCCCGCCTCACCGAGCACGTGCGCCGCCGCGACCGACAGCCCGAGCGCCAGCTCGGCCGTCAGTCCTTCGTTGGCCACACCGCGTACGCCGTCCGTACCGAAGAGTCGTCCCACTGTCCCGTCCTCCATCGCCGCAATGCCTTGCAGTGAATCCGATCGAATCCCCGGCCTCCGCACAATGGCCGGGGAGCACGACGCCCCGGAGTACACGAGGTACTCCGGGGCGTGAGAGCGCATCCAGGGGTGTGCACCACCAGGGCGGTACGCACCCCCGGGGGCGCAATTAGCGCTTGCTGTACTGCGGCGCCTTGCGGGCCTTCTTCAGACCGGCCTTCTTGCGCTCGACGGCGCGGGCGTCACGGGTCAGGAAGCCGGCCTTCTTGAGGGCGCCGCGGTTGTTGTCCACGTCGGCCTCGTTCAGGGCACGGGCGACGCCGAGGCGCAGCGCGTAGGCCTGACCGGACACGCCACCGCCGCTGATGCGGGCGACGACGTCGTAACGGCCATCGAGCTCAAGGAGCTTGAAGGGCTCGTTCACGGTCTGCTGGTGCACCTTGTTGGGGAAGTAGTTCTCCAGGGTGCGACCGTTGATCTTCCACTGCCCGGTGCCCGGGACGATGCGCACGCGGGCGATCGCCTCCTTGCGACGGCCGAGGCCGGCGCCGGGGACGGCCTCGCCGAAGCGGCCGGCCAGGGACTCGGAGGTGTAGCTCTCCTCGGAGGTGTACTCGCCCTCGACGACAGTCTCGTCGAACTCGACCTCAAGGGTTTCGGTGGTCTCGGCCACGGTGTTCCTCAGCTCTTTTCAGTGTTGGGGGGCTTGGTGGCCGGAATTACTGCGCGACCTGGGTGATCTCGAACGGCACCGGCTGCTGGGCAGCGTGCGGGTGCTGGTCGCCCGAGTAGACCTTCAGCTTCGAGAGCATCTGACGGCCCAGGCTGTTCTTGGGGATCATGCCCTTGATGGCCTTCTCGACGGCCTTCTCCGGGTTGTTGGCCAGGAGGTCGTCGTAGCGGACCGAGCGGAGACCGCCCGGGAAGCCGCTGTGGCGGTACGCCAGCTTCTGGGTCTTCTTGTTACCCGACAGGTGCACCTTGTCCGCGTTGATGATGATGACGAAGTCACCGGTGTCAACGTGCGGCGCGTAGATCGCCTTGTGCTTGCCCCGGAGGAGGTTGGCGGCCTGGGAGGCCAGGCGGCCCAGCACGACGTCGGTCGCGTCGATGACGTGCCACTGACGCTGGACGTCGCCGGGCTTGGGGCTGTACGTACGCACGGTCGTAGCCTCTGCTTTTCAGTGAGTGAGTCCTGACAGGAGCACCCGGTCGAGGGCATCAGCCTGGCCGCCTTGGACGCAATTCAAGGGGAGCCGCTGGGTAGTCGACCTGGTATCTCCGGCGTACCGACCTCTCACGTGAGATAGAGCGAGCCAATACGCACATCAAGCGCCCAGCCTACCGGGCGTCTCCGTACGGGTCAAAAACGGTCAGCGGTCCCGCTCGACCCGGGTGACGTCCCAGACCGGTTCGGCGGACTCGAACACCCGGCCGTCGGCGCCGAACACCAGGAAGCGGTCGAAGGTCTTGGCGAACCAGCGGTCGTGCGTCACGCACAGCACGGTGCCGTCGAAGGCCTCCAGACCGGCCTGCAGCGCCTCGGCGCTCTCCAGGTCCAGGTTGTCGGTCGGCTCGTCCAGCAGCAGCGCCGTGACGCCGGAGAGCTCCAGCTTGAGGATCATCAGCCGGGCCTGCTGCCCGCCGGACAGCGACTCGAACTTCTGCTCCTCCTGCCGGTCCAGCTCGTACCGGCGCAGCGCGCCCATCGCGGCGCCGCGGCTGAGCGCGTGCTCCTGCTCGACGATCTCGCGGACGGTGCGGCCGAGCAGCTCCGGGTGCGCGTGGGTCTGCCGGAAGTGGCCGGGCACCACCCGGGCGCCGAGCTTCCACGTCCCGGTGTGCGCGACCGACGCGTCCCCGGCGAGCAGCCGCAGCAGGTGCGACTTGCCGGCGCCGTTGGCGCCCAGTACGCCGACCCGCTCGCCGTAGAAGACCTCCAGGTCGAAGGGCTGCATCAGGCCGGTGAGCTCCAGCCGCTCCATGGTGAAGGCGCGCACGCCGGTGCGCCCGCCCTTGAGCCGCATGGTGATGCTCTGCTCGCGCGGCGGCGCCTCCGGCGGGCCGGCGTCCTCGAACTTCTTGAGCCGGGTCTGCGCGGCCGAGTAGCGGGAGGCCATGTCGTGGCTGACCGAGGCGGCCTGGCGCAGGGTGACGACCAGCTTCTTGAGCTTGGCGTGCTCCTCGTCCCAGCGGCGGCGCAGCTCCTCGAAGCGCTCGAAGCGGGCCTTGCGGGCGTCGTGGAAGGAGTCGAAGCCGCCGCCGTGCACCCAGACGCTGGAGCCGGCCGCGCCGGCCTCGACGCTGATGATCTTCTCGGCGGTGCGGGAGAGCAGCTCGCGGTCGTGCGAGATGAACAGCACGGTCTTCGGGGTGGCCTTGATGGCCTCCTCCAGCCAGCGCTTGCCCGGGACGTCCAGGTAGTTGTCCGGCTCGTCGAGGAGCAGCACCTCCTCCGGGCCGCGCAGCAGCGCCTCCAGGACGAGACGCTTCTGCTCGCCGCCGGAGAGGGTGTTCAGACCGCGCCACTGGGCCTTGTCGAAGGGCACGCCGAGGGCGGCCATGGTGCAGACGTCCCAGTCGGTCTCGTAGTCGTAGCCGCCGACGTCGGCCCAGTCGGAGAGCGCCTGGGCGTACGCCATCTGGGTCTTCTCGTCGTCCTGGGCGATCATCGCCAGCTCGGCGGCGTCGACCGCGCGGGCGGCCTTGGCGATCCGCTCGGGGGCGACCGAGACCAGCAGGTCGCGGACCGAGGCGTCGCCGGGCAGCGCGCCCGGGCCGCTCTCGTCGTCCGCGGCCTTCTGCTCCTCGCGGCCGGTGGTGCCGACGAACTGGCGCATCACGCCGAGCCCGCCGCTGATCGTCACCGAGCCGCCGTGCGGCTGGAGGTCGCCCGCGATCATGCGCAGCAGGGTGGTCTTGCCGGCGCCGTTGGCGCCGACCAGGGCGACCGCGGCGCCCTCGCCGACCCGGAAGGACGCGTCGTCGAACAGCACCCGCCCGTCCGGCAGGTAGTACTCAAGGTGCGAAATCTCGACGTGTCCCATGGGGGGAATTGTCGCAAGCCGCCCGCCCCAGGCCCAAACGGATTAACCAGCGATCGGGACGCCCGGCAGGGTGCGCATCCGGCGGGCGGCGCGGTTGCGCTCGGCGAGCTGGTCGTCGGCCGGGTAGCCGACCTCCTCCAGGGTCAGCCCGTACGGCCGGATCACGTTCACGGCCGAGTTCCGCACACCGCCGGCCAGCACCTCGCCGGGGAACTCCACCGGCCGGTGCCCGTCGCCGACCAGCAGCATCGCCCCGACCAGCGCCCGCACCATGTTGTGGCAGAAGGCGTCGGACCGGACGGTGGCGACCGCGAGCGAACCCTCCTGGGCGGCGTAGGTGTCGACCGGGACCCGGTCCCAGTGCAGCTCCAGCAGGGTGCGGATGGTGGTCGCGCCCTCGCGCTTCTTGCAGTACGCGGCGAAGTCGTGCTCGCCGAGCAGCAGCTCGGCGGCCGCGTTCATCCGCTCGACGTCCAGCGGCCGGTCGTGCCAGAGCACGTGGCCGCGCAGCAGCGGGTCGACGCCGCCGGGGTGGTCGGCGACCCGGTAGGCGTAGCGGCGCCAGATCGCCGAGAAGCGGGCGTCGAAGCCGGCCGGGGCCTCGCCCAGCCGGTAGATCCGGACGTCCCCGGGCAGCCGCCCGGCGAGCCGGCGGAGCAGCTTCGCGCCGTGCTCGGCCCAGAGCTCGGCGGGCAGGTCGACGTGGGCCACCTGGCCGCGGGCGTGCACCCCGGCGTCGGTGCGCCCGGCCACGGTCAGCGGGTAGAGCTCCTGGCTGCGGGTGACGATCTGCAGCGCGGTCTCGATCTCCTCCTGGACCGTCCGGCGGCCGCCCTTCTGGCGGGCCCAACCGGAGAACTCGGCACCCTGGTAGGCGAGGTCGAGCCGGATCCGGACGTACCCGTCGGCCGGGCCGTCCTTGACCGGCGGGCGCTCGGCGCAATCGTTCACTGCAACTCCCACTGCATCTCCCCGAGGGTCCGGGCGGAAAGGAACGGGCCCGCTCCCCCATCGCTGGGGAAGCGGGCCCGCATCACACCTGGAGGTGTCAGGCCTGCTCGGCGGCCTCGGCCTCGTCGGCCTTGGTCTCGGCAGCGGCCTCCGCCTTGGCGTCGGCCTCCTTGACGGCGCGCTTGGTGGCGGCCTCGGCCTCGCCGACGGCGTTCTGCGCGACGGTCAGCGCCTCGACCAGCTCGATCACGGCCATCGGGGCGTTGTCGCCACGACGGGGACCGATCTTGGTGATACGGGTGTAGCCACCCGGGCGGTTCTCGTAGCGCGGCGCGATCTCGGTGAAGAGGGTGTGCAGCACCGACACGTCGGTGATGGTCTTGCGCACCAGGCGACGGTTGTGGATGTCGCCCTTCTTCGCCTTGGTGATCAGCTTCTCGGCCAGCGGGCGCATCCGACGGGCCTTGGCCTCGGTCGTGGTGATGCGGCCGTACTGGAACAGCTCCCGGCACAGACCGGCGAGCAGCAGCGGCTCGTGGTGCGGGCCGCCGCCGAGGCGGGCACCCTTGGTGGGACGCGGCATGGATTACTCCTCGAATCTCCGACCACGGCCGTACCAGGTACCGCGGCGGGCGTCCGGGCACTGTGCCCGGACGACTTTCATGATGCCGGGGGCGGCTCCGGAGAACCGCCCCCGCCAGCAAATCTCTAGTACTGCTCGGTCTCCGCGTAACCCGCGTCGTCCAGGTCGTCGGCGCCGAAGGCGTCGGCGGCGGCGGTCGGGTCGAACCCGGGCGGGCTGTCCTTGAGGGCCAGGCCCATGCCGGCCAGCTTCGCCTTGACCTCGTCGATCGACTTCGCACCGAAGTTGCGGATGTCGAGCAGGTCGGCCTCGGAGCGGGCGACGAGCTCACCCACGGTGTGGATGCCCTCGCGCTTGAGGCAGTTGTAGGAGCGGACCGTGAGCTCCAGCTCCTCGATCGGCAGCGCCAGGTCGGCGGCCAGGGCGGCGTCCGTCGGGGACGGGCCCATGTCGATGCCCTCGGCGTCGATGTTCAGCTCGCGGGCGAGACCGAACAGCTCCACCAGGGTCTTGCCGGCCGAGGCCATGGCGTCGCGCGGACGCATGGCGGGCTTGGTCTCGACGTCGACGATCAGCTTGTCGAAGTCGGTCCGCTGCTCGACACGGGTGGCCTCGACCTTGTAGGTGACCTTCAGCACGGGGCTGTAGATCGAGTCGACCGGGATGCGGCCGATCTCCTGGCCGGAAGCCTTGTTCTGCACGGCGGAGACGTAGCCGCGACCGCGCTCGACGGTCAGCTCCATCTCCAGCTTGCCCTTGCCGTTCAGCGTGGCGAGGACCAGCTCGGGGTTGTGCACCTCGACACCGGCCGGCGGCGCGATGTCGGCGGCGGTGACCACACCCGGGCCCTGCTTGCGCAGGTACATCACGACCGGCTCGTCGTGCTCCGAGGAGACGACCAGCTGCTTGATGTTCAGGATGAGGTCGGTGACGTCCTCCTTGACGCCCGGCACGGTGGTGAACTCGTGCAGGACGCCGTCGACGCGGATGCTGGTGACAGCGGCACCCGGGATCGACGACAGGAGCGTACGGCGCAGGGAGTTGCCGAGGGTGTAGCCGAAGCCCGGCTCGAGCGGCTCGATCACGAACCGCGAGCGGAACTCGTCGACGACCTCTTCGGTCAGCGAGGGGCGCTGAGCGATCAGCATGTTTCCAGATCCTCCAGTGATCTTCGGCACCCACTATTTGATGCCGAACAGAACCAGCGTACGGGGTCCCGCGCGAAACGGGACCCCGTACGAGGTTTAAAACAGGTACCGCGGGCCCGAAGGCGCTGCGTCAGACGCGGCGGCGCTTCGGCGGACGGCAGCCGTTGTGCGGGGTGGGGGTGACGTCCTGGATCGAGCCGACCTCCAGGCCGGTGGCCTGGAGCGAACGGATCGCGGTCTCGCGGCCGGAGCCCGGACCCTTCACGAAGACGTCAACCTTGCGCATGCCGTGCTCCTGCGCGCGACGGGCAGCGGCCTCGGCGGCCATCTGCGCGGCGAACGGGGTGGACTTGCGCGAGCCCTTGAAGCCGACGTGGCCGGCGGAGGCCCAGGAGATCACGTTGCCCGCGGGGTCGGTGATCGAAACGATGGTGTTGTTGAACGTGCTCTTGATGTGCGCGTGGCCGTGAGCGACGTTCTTCTTTTCCTTGCGGCGGATCTTCTTCGCGCCGGCAGCCTGACGACCCTTGGGGGGCATAAGTCTGTTCTCCTACTGAGGTGGTCGGTCCGCTGACCCGCGGGCCGGAGGGATGTCCGGTTACGGGACGGACTACTTCTTGCCCGGCTTCTTCTTGCCGGCGATCGCGCGACGCGGGCCCTTGCGGGTACGCGCGTTGGTGTGGGTGCGCTGACCGCGGACCGGCAGGCCACGGCGGTGACGCAGACCCTCGTAGCAGCCGATCTCGACCTTGCGGCGGATGTCGGCGGCCACCTCACGGCGGAGGTCACCCTCGACCGTGTAGTTGGCGTCGATGTACTGGCTCAGCTTGACGAGGTCTTCCTCGGTGATGTCGCGAACGCGGACATCCGGGTTGACACCGGTCTCGGCCAGGGTCTGCTGGGCGCGGGTACGGCCGATGCCGTACACGTAGGTGAGGGCGATCTCGATCCGCTTCTCACGGGGGAGATCAACGCCGGCGAGGCGTGCCATTCAAGGCTCCTGTGGTTCTTCAGAGGTCTCGCGTGCTACCTACTCCGACACCTCACGGTGAGGGAGCCCCGGCCTCTGACCGGGGGTGGCAGTCCGTCCTCGAACGGACGGATCGGGTAACCCGCTTATGACGTTTTCGCGTCGCGCGAAGTACTACGAGAAATGCTGGGGAGAGATCAGCCCTGGCGCTGCTTGTGGCGCAGGTTGTCGCAGATCACCATGACCCGGCCGTGACGGCGGATCACCTTGCACTTGTCGCAGATCTTCTTGACGCTCGGCTTGACCTTCATGTTTCAGGTTCTCCGGGTCTAGATCTGACGTTCTTACTTGTAGCGGTAGACGATCCGGCCGCGCGTGAGGTCGTAGGGGCTGAGCTCCACCACGACCCGGTCGTCCGGCAGGATGCGGATGTAGTGCATGCGCATCTTGCCACTGATGTGCGCGAGGACCTTGTGACCGTTCTGCAGCTCGACCTTGAACATCGCGTTCGGAAGAGACTCGATCACGGTGCCCTCGATCTCAATGGCGCCTTGCTTCTTAGCCATGAACTGCGAGATCCACCTTCCGGGACCGGCTACCGTATGCGGCACGCTCGTGCGAACCTGGGTCCACCCCGACCCCCGGAGGGGAAGAGGGCGTGCTGAAGCACGCTACGAGTGAGCCGACGGTCCATCCTACGTCAGCGCACGGGATCGGCCAAAACGGGGCCCGGCCGACACCGCCCGGTCAGCGGGTGGCGGCGGGCACGGCCAGCGGCTCGACGTGGGCGGTGCAGGCCGAGCAGCGGCGGGCCGCCTCGGGGATCTCGGTCAGGCACTCCGGGCAGGGGCGCTTCGGGGTCTTCGGCTTCTTCGGCAGGTACCGCGCGGTGGCCTTGGTCACCGGCAGGACGACGCAGAAGTAGAGCACGGCCGCGGTCATGAAGAACGCGATCAGCACGTTGAGGAACTGCCCGTACGGGAAGGTCACCCCGGCGATCGTGGCCTTGTACGAGCCGAAGTCGCCGGCCGCGCCGACCACGACGCCCACCAGCGGGGTGAGGAAGGCCGACACGAAGCCGGTCACCACCCCGGTGAACGCGGCACCGATGACCACACCGACCGCCATGTCGACGACGTTGCCGCGCATCATGAAGTCGCGGAATCCCTTGAACACTGTCTCTCCTCGCTCGGACGAACCCTGCCAGCCGATAAAAATAGGACAAAAGCCCTGGAGGTCCAAACCTCCAGGGCTCTGATCCCTTGTCAGCGACGGCAGTTGACCGCCGCCACGACCGGGCCGGCGACTAGGCCAGCGGGTCCGGCGCGGCCGTCACACCCAGCTTGGCCAGCGCTTCCTTGCCGCCGTCGAAGGCGGTGAGGACCAGCGGGCCCTCCTCGGTGACGGCCACCGAGTGCTCCCAGTGCGAGGCCCAGGAGCCGTCGTTGGTCACCACGGTCCAGTCGTCCTCCAGGACGGCGGTGTGCGGGGTGCCCAGCGAGACCATCGGCTCGATCGCCAGCACGGTGCCGGGGATCAGCTTCGGGCCCTTGCCGCGGCCGCGCTCGACGTAGTTCAGCACGTGCGGCTCCATGTGCATCGCGGTGCCGATGCCGTGGCCGCCGTAGCCCTCGGTGATGCCCCACTTGCCCTTCGGCGGCAGCGGCTGGCGGCGGATGAAGCCCTCGATCGCCTTGGAGACGTCGACCAGGCGGTTGCCCTTCTTCATCTGCGCGATGCCGGCCCACATCGAGCCCTCGGTCACCCGCGACAGCATCTCGACCTCGGGCCGGACCTCGCCGACCGGGACCGAGATCGCCGCGTCGCCGTGCCAGCCGTCCAGGATGGCACCGCAGTCGATCGAGATGAAGTCGCCCTCCTGGAGCACCCGGTCGCCCGGGATGCCGTGCACGACCTCGTTGTTCACCGAGGCGCAGATCACGCCGGGGAACCACAGGCCGCCGTGGTGGGCGCGGAAGTTCGAGGTGGCGCCGTGGTCGGTGATGACCTTGTCGGCGATGTCGTTGAGCTCCTGGGTGGTAATCCCGGGGGCGACCGCCTCGCGGCACGCCTTGAGCGCCTCGGCGACGACCAGCCCGGCCGCTCGCATCTTCGCGATCTGCTCGGAGGTCTTGATCTCCACCATCTGGTCACGCCTTCCTTGGTTGCCCACCCGGTCCTTGCCGGGCGGCCGTGCACTCGTTCCACCGTACGACGCCGTACGGCCGTGCCGCCCGGGAGCGGGCGGCACGGCCGTACGTACGCAGTCAAAAACTCAGCCGGGCGAAGCTCAGCTGTTCTGCTTCAGCGCCTCGATCGCGCGCTGGGTGACCTCGTCCACCTTGCCGAGGGCCGGGATCGTGGCGATCAGACCCTGCTCGCGGTAGTAGTCGATGATCGGCTCGGTCTCCGTGTGGTAGACCTCCAGCCGGGTCCGCACCTTGTCCTCGGTGTCGTCCGAACGCTGGTACAGCTCGCCGCCGCACTCGTCGCAGACGCCCTCGGTCTTCGGCGGGTTGTAGTCCACGTGGAAGACGTGGCCGCCGTCGTTGCGGCACAGGCGCCGGCCGGCGATCCGGCGGACGACCTCGTCCTCCGGGACCTCCAGGTCCAGCACGCCGTCGAGCTTGATGCCCTGCTCGGCGAGGAACGCGTCCAGCGCCTCGGCCTGGCCCAGGTTGCGCGGGAAGCCGTCCAGCAGGAAGCCGTTGGCGGCGTCCTCCTGGAGCATCCGGTCCTTGGCCATCCCGATGGTGACCTCGTCGGGCACCAGGCGGCCCGCGTCCATGTAGCTCTTGGCCTCGACACCCAGCGGGGTGCCCTGGCCGATGTTGGCGCGGAACAGGTCGCCGGTGGAGATGTGGGGGATGGACAGGGTCTTGGCGAGCAGGTGCGCCTGAGTACCCTTCCCTGCCCCGGGGGGCCCGACGAGGACGATACGCATCAGCGGAGGAACCCTTCGTAATTGCGCTGCTGGAGCTGGCTCTCGATCTGCTTCACAGTTTCGAGTCCGACGCCGACGACGATGAGCACGCTGGTGCCGCCGAACGGGAAGTTGGTCTGCTGTCCGAAGGCGACCAGGGCGATCATCGGGATCAACGCGATCAGGCCCAGGTAGAGCGAACCCGGCCACGTGATGCGGGTGAGCACGTAGTTCAGGTACTCGGCCGTCGGACGGCCGGCCCGGATACCCGGGATGAACCCACCATACTTCTTCATGTTGTCGGCAACTTCTTCGGGGTTGAAGGAGATGGCGACGTAGAAGAAGGCGAAGAAGACGATCAGCAGGAAGTAGGTGGCCATGTAGATCGGGTGGTCACCGCGGACGAAGTGCTGGTTGATCCACACCGCCCAGCCCGCCTGGCTGTTGGTCAGCTGGACGACCAGGGCGGGGATGTACAGCAGCGACGAGGCGAAGATGACCGGGATGACACCGGCCTGGTTCACCTTCAGCGGGATGTAGGTCGACGTTCCGCCGAAGGCCCGGCGCCCGATCATCCGCTTCGCGTACTGGACCGGGATCCGGCGCTGCGCCTGCTCGACGAAGATGACCAGCATCACAACGATGACGCCGATCGCGATGACGGAGAGGAACTCGACCCAGCCGCCGCCGATCGTGCCGGACTGCTTGATCGCCCACATCGAGGTGGGGAACTGCGCGGCGATCGAGGTGAAGATCAGCAGCGACATGCCGTTGCCGATACCGCGGTCGGTGATCAGCTCGCCCAGCCACATGATCACCGTGGTGCCGGCGGTCATGGTCAGGACCATCACGGCGATCCGGAAGACGCCGGTGTCCGGGACGATCTGGTTCGCGTAGACGCAGCCCGAGAACAGCGCGCCGCTGGAGGCCGTCGCCACGATGCCGGTGCCCTGGAGCACCGCGAGCGCGATGGTCAGGTACCGGGTGTACTGGGTGATCTTCGCCGTACCGGCCTGGCCCTCCTTCTTCAGCGCCTCCAGTCGCGGGATCACGACGGTGAGGAGCTGGAGGATGATGCTCGCCGTGATGTACGGCATGATGCCGAGGGCGAAGATCGTCAGCTGGAGGAGCGCGCCACCGCTGAACAAGTTGACCAGACCGAACAGGCCGTTGTTCTTGGTCTCCTTGATACAGGCGTGAACCGCCTGGAAATCGACCCCGGGGACGGGGACGTGCGAGCCCAGCCGGAACAGCACCATGATGCCCAGCGTGAACAGCAGCTTCTTGCGCAGGTCGGGCGTCTGGAACGCCCGCGCGAACGCACTGAGCACGGTGCCTCCTGCGCCTCCCGCACGTCGTCGGCGGGAGGGTCGGTCCTGAATGGGGAGTTTGCGGTTCGGGCTCCCGTACAGACGGCACAGGCGAGCCTACGCGCAGCCTACAAGGGAACTCCACGGACTCTAACAGTGCGCGGCCACTCGAAAGAAGCGCGTACGGCCCCTCCCCCACTCACGGGGTACGGGATGCCCGGTTTTGCCACACAAAAGAACGAGGGCCGGATCGCCGGAATCAGGACGCGCCCGAAGGGAAACGGGGAAGTCCGGAAATGGCGCGAGCCCCGCACCTCCCGGAGGGGAGATGCGGGGCTCGCGATGTCAGCGGGCTCAGACGAGCTCGGTGACGGTGCCGCCGGCGGCGGTGATCTTCTCGGCGGCCGAGCCGGAGACGGCGTCGACCGTCACCTGCAGGGCAACCGAGATCTCGCCGGTGCCGAGCACCTTGACGAGGGAGTTCTTGCGAACCGCGCCCTTGGCGACCAGGTCCTCGACCGTGACCGCGCCACCCTGCGGGTAGAGCTCGGCCAGCTTGTCGAGGTTGACGACCTGGAACGTGATCTTGAACGGGTTCTTGAAGCCCTTCAGCTTCGGCAGGCGCATGTGGAGGGGCATCTGGCCACCCTCGAAGCGCTGCGGAACCTGGTAGCGGGCCTTGGTGCCCTTGGTACCACGACCAGCGGTCTTACCCTTGGAGCCTTCACCACGACCCACACGGATCTTGTCGGTCTTGGCACCCGGGGCGGGACGCAGGTTGTGGATCTTGATCGGGTTGTCGCCCATGATCAGTCCACCTCCTCAACCGTCACCAGGTGACGGACCGTGTGGGCCATCCCGCGGATCTCGGGACGGTCCTCCTTCACCACGACGTCGTTCATGCGCTTGAGACCAAGCGTACGAAGGGTGTCACGGTGGTTCTGCTTGCTGCCGATGTACGACTTGGTCTGCGTGATCTTCAGGCGAGCCATCAGGCGCTCACCCCTGCAGCACGCGCCCGCAGCAGAGCGGCGGGAGCCACGTCCTCCAGCGGCAGGCCACGACGCGCGGCGATCTCCTCGGGGCGCACGAGGCCCTTCAGAGCGGCCACGGTGGCGTGCACGATGTTGATCGCGTTGTCGGAGCCGAGCGACTTCGACAGGATGTCGTGGATACCGGCGCACTCGAGCACGGCACGCACCGGGCCACCGGCGATAACACCGGTACCGGGGGCAGCCGGCTTCAGGAGCACGACGCCGGCAGCCTTCTCGCCCTGGATCGGGTGCGGGATGGTGCCCTGGATGCGGGGGACCTTGAAGAAGCTCTTCTTGGCCTCCTCAACACCCTTGGCGATGGCGGCCGGAACCTCCTTCGCCTTCCCGTAACCAACACCCACGGTGCCCTCGCCATCGCCCACCACGACCAGCGCGGTGAAGCTGAAACGACGACCACCCTTGACAACCTTGGCGACACGGTTGATCGCAACGACACGCTCGACGTAAGCGGTCTTCTCGACGGCGGGGGCGTTGCCCCGGTCGTCACGCTTACGGTCGCGCCGCTCGCCACCGCCGGTGCCGCCGCCGGCGCCGCTACCGCGGCGCTGGGGTCCAGCCATTGGAATTACCTCTCTCGATTACGTCCGTCGACTGAGCCGACGAGCGGCTTAGAAGTCGAGCCCGGCCTCACGGGCAGCATCGGCCAGAGCGGCGATGCGGCCGGCGTACCGGTTGCCCGCGCGGTCGAAGACGACCGCCTCGATGCCGGCGGCCTTGGCGCGCTCGGCGACCAGGCTCCCGACCTTCTTGGCCAGCTCGGTCTTGTCGCCCTCGGCGCCCTTGATGGACACGTCGAGGGTGGACGCCGACGCCAGGGTGTGACCCTTGGCGTCGTCGATGACCTGGGCGACCATGTGGCGGTTCGAGCGCGTCACGACGAGGCGCGGACGCACCTCGGTGCCGACGACGCGCTTGCGAACGCGGATGGCGCGGCGCTTGCGAGCGGCGCTCTTGTAGGCGTTGCCCTTGCCGATCTTGACAGAGACACTCATCGCTTACTTACCACTCTTTCCGACCTTGCGGCGGATGACCTCGCCCGCGTACTTGACACCCTTGGCCTTGTACGGGTCGGGCTTGCGCAGCTTGCGGATCTTTGCAGCGACCTCGCCGACCTTCTGCTTGTCGATGCCGTCCACGTGGAACTTGGTGGCCGACTCGACGACGAAGGTGATGCCCTCGGGGGCCTCGACCAGGATCGGGTGGCTGTAGCCCAGCTGGAACTCCATGTTGGAGCCCTTCGCCAGAACTCGGTAGCCGACGCCGCTGATCTCCAGCGACTTGCGGTAGCCCGCGGTCACGCCGGTGATCATGTTCGCCACCAGCGTGCGGGAAAGGCCGTGCAGGGCCTTCGACAGACGCTCGTCGTTGGGGCGGGTGACGAGCAGCGTGCCGTCCTCGCCCTTGCCGATCTCGATCGGCGCGGCGACGATGTGGGTGAGGGAGCCCTTCGGGCCCTTCACCGAGACCGCCTGGCCATCGATGGTGACGTCCACGCCGGCGGGAACCGGGATGGGCAGCCGTCCAATGCGCGACATTGCTGTACCTCCGTTTCCCGAATTACCAGACGTAGGCGAGAACTTCTCCGCCTACGCCCTTCTTGGCAGCCTGCTTGTCGGTGAGGAGACCGGAGGACGTGGAGATGATCGCCACGCCCAGGCCGCCGAGCACCTTCGGCAGGTTGGTGGACTTTGCGTAGACCCGCAGGCCCGGCTTGCTGATCCGCTTGATGCCAGCGATCGAGCGCTCACGGTTGGGGCCGAACTTGAGCTCGATGGTCAGCTTCTTGCCGACCTCGCCCTCAGCCGGGTCCTCAACCTTGTAGGAGGAGATGTACCCCTCCTGCTGCAGGATCTGGGCGACGTGCGCCTTGATCTTGCTGGCCGGCATCGCCACGGTGTCGTGGTACGCCGAGTTCGCGTTACGCAGACGCGTGAGCATGTCTGCGATGGGGTCGGTCATGGTCATGATGGCCTCAGGCCTCTCTCGCCGTGGTTTCTCCGCGCCAGGTCCCCCCGCCGCACTCCGAGGAGTGCGGCGGGGGCACAGACGCAGGGGACCTGCGGCGTCGTAAGACTGGGTGCGAGCCCTCCGAAGAGGGTCGTCGACCGCTATGGAGCGGCCGCGACAGGGGGCCCGACCCCACTACCTTACGGGATTCCGTACGGTTGCCCAAAAATGAGCGCTGTGGGATCGGGCACCTCTGCTCACTGGCTGTGTGCCTAAAGCTCCGGCCCTCTACTGAGAGAGGACTACCAGGAGCTCTTGGTCACGCCCGGCAGCTCGCCGCGGTGCGCCATCTCACGGAGGCAGACACGGCAGAGGCCGAACTTGCGGTACACCGAGTGCGGACGACCGCAGCGCTGGCACCGGGTGTAGGCCCGGACGCCGAACTTCGGCTTCCGCTCGGCCTTCGCGATGAGGGACTTCTTCGCCATTGGCTCACGCCTCCTTGAACGGGAAGCCCAGAGCACGCAGGAGCGCCCGGCCCTCGTCGTCGGTCTGAGCGGTGGTCACGACGGTGATGTCCATACCGCGCTGACGGTCGACCTTGTCCTGGTCGATCTCGTGGAACATAACCTGCTCGGTCAGACCGAAGGTGTAGTTGCCACGGCCGTCGAACTGCTTGGGGGAGAGACCACGGAAGTCACGGATACGCGGCAGGGCCAGCGACACCAGACGGTCCAGGAACTCCCACATGCGGTCACCACGGAGGGTGACGTGGGTGCCGATCGGCTGGCCCTCGCGCAGCTTGAACTGCGCGATGGACTTGCGGGCCTTGGTCACGGCCGGCTTCTGACCGGTGATCGCGGTCAGGTCGCGGATCGCGCCCTCGATCAGCTTGCTGTCACGGGCGGCCTCGCCGACACCCATGTTGACGACGACCTTGACCAGGCCGGGCGTCAGCATGACGTTCTCGTACGAGAACTGCTCCTGCAGCTGACCCTTGATCTCGGAGTTGTAACGCTCCTTGAGACGGGGGGTCACCTTCTCAACAGACGTCTCAGACATCAGATGTCCTCACCGGTTCGCTTGGCAACGCGGATCTTGTTGCCCTCGTCGTCGAAGCGGTAGCCAACGCGGGTGACGACCTTCTTGCCGTCCTTCTCCACGACCAGCTGGACGTTGGAGACGTGCACCGGGGCCTCGACGGTGACGATGCCACCCTGGGTGCCCGGGCCCGGCTTGGTGTGCTTCTTGACCCGGTTGACACCCTCGACCAGGACCTTGTTCTCGGCGGGCATGGCCTGGATGACCTTGCCCTGCTTGCCGCGGTCCTTGCCGGTGATGACCTGAACCAGGTCACCCTTCTTGATCTTCATGCTGTTCGCCATGAGTTAGAGCACCTCCGGCGCAAGCGAGATGATCTTCATGAACTTCTTGTCACGCAGCTCGCGGCCCACCGGGCCGAAGATGCGGGTACCGCGCGGGTCGCCATCGGTGTTCTTGAGGACGACGGCGGCGTTCTCGTCGAACCGGATGTACGAACCGTCGGGACGACGGCGCGACTTCACGGTGCGGACGACGACGCACTTGACGACGTCACCCTTCTTGACCGAACCGCCGGGGATCGCGTCCTTGACGGTCGCGACGATGACGTCCCCGATGCCGGCGTAGCGGCGACCGGAACCACCGAGAACGCGGATGCAAAGGATTTCCTTCGCGCCCGTGTTGTCGGCGACTCGCAGTCGCGACTCCTGCTGGATCACAGCTTTCTCCTGATCGTCAACGAGAGTCGACGGGCCGGCCGCTGCTCACACCGGCGTCCCGGGGGGACCCGCTGCACATACGGCCGTACCACATCGGCTTCGTTACTTGGCCTTCTCGAGGATCTCGACGACGCGCCAGCGCTTCGTCGCGGACAGCGGGCGGGTCTCCGCGAGGAGGACCCGGTCGCCGATGCCGCAGGCGTTCGCCTCGTCGTGCGCCTTCAGCTTGTTCGTACGGCGGATGACCTTGCCGTACAGCGCGTGCTTGACGCGGTCCTCGACGGCGACGACGACGGTCTTGTCCATCTTGTCGCTGACGACGAGACCCTCACGGGTCTTGCGGAAACCGCGCGTCTCGTTGGTGTTCTCAGTCATCAGGCGTTCTCCACCGTCTCGATGCCCAGCTCGCGCTCGCGCATCAGGGTGTAGATCCGCGCGATGTCCTTACGGACGGACTTGAGCCGTCCGTGGTTGTCGAGCTGCCCGGTCGCCGCCTGGAAGCGGAGGTTGAACAGCTCCTCCTTGGCCTCACGGAGCTTGGCAACGAGACCCTCGTTGTCCAGCTCGCGGAGGTCAGCAGCCTTGGTGCCGGCCGACATCAGCTCTCACCTGCCTCGCGCCGGATGATCCGGCACTTCATCGGGAGCTTGTGAGCTGCGCGGGTCAGCGCCTCACGAGCCACCTTCTCGTTGGGGTACGACAGCTCGAACATGACCCGACCCGGGTGCACGTTCGCGATCCACCACTCGGGCGAACCCTTACCGGAACCCATGCGGGTCTCGGCCGGCTTCTTGGTGAGCGGACGGTCCGGGTAGATGTTGATCCAGACCTTGCCGCCACGCTTGATGTGACGGGTGACGGCGATACGAGCGGACTCGATCTGCCGGTTCGTCACGTAGGCCGGGGTAACGGCCTGGATGCCGTACTCGCCGAAGGCGAGCTCGGTGCCACCCTTGGAGGCGCCGCGGCGCTTCGGGTGGTGCTGCTTGCGGTGCTTGACCCGACGGGGGATCAGCATTGGGGTCAGGCCTCCGTTCCGGTGTTCTCGGCAGCAGCCGGAGCCTCGACGGCCGCGGCCGCGGGGGCCTCGGCAGCGGCGGGACGACGGCCACGGCCACCACGCTCGCCACCACGGCGCTCGCCACCGCGGGCGGGACGACCACCCTCGGGACGGGCCGGGCGGTTGCCCGAGCGGGCAGCGGCGTTCTCAGCGCGGACCTCGGCGATGTTCTTGACGTCGCCCTTGTAGATCCAGACCTTCACGCCGATGCGGCCGAAGGTGGTCTTGGCCTCGAAGAAGCCGTAGTCGACGTTCGCGCGCAGGGTGTGCAGCGGCACACGGCCCTCGCGGTAGAACTCCGAACGGCTCATCTCGGCGCCGCCGAGACGACCGGAGCACTGGACCTTGATGCCCTTGGCGCCGGACTTCATGGTGCCCTGCATCGACTTGCGCATGGCACGACGGAAGGAGACGCGGGAGGACAGCTGCTCCGCGACGCCCTGAGCCACGAGCTGGGCGTCCAGCTCGGGGTTCTTGACCTCGAGGATGTTCAGCTGGACCTGCTTGCCGGTCAGCTTCTCCAGGTCGCCGCGGATGCGGTCGGCCTCGGTGCCGCGGCGACCGATGACGATGCCCGGACGAGCGGTGTGGATGTCGACGCGGACGCGGTCGCGGGTGCGCTCGATCTCGACCTTGGAGATGCCGGCGCGCTCCATGCCCTTCGTCATCATGCGACGAATGGCAACGTCTTCCTTGACGTAGTCCTTGTACAGCTTGTCGGCGTACCAGCGGGACTTGAAGTCCGTGCTGATGCCGAGGCGGAACCCGTGCGGGTTAACCTTCTGGCCCATTACCGGGTCCCTTCCTTGCTGCTGACGACCACGGTGATGTGGCTGGTCCGCTTGCGGATCCGGTAGGCACGGCCCTGGGCGCGCGGACGGAACCGCTTCAGGGTCGGGCCCTCGTCAACGTAAGCCTCGCTGATGACGAGGTCATCCACGTTGGAGTGGTTGTAGTTGTGCGCGGCGTTGGCAATGGCGCTGTCGAGCACCTTGCCGACCGGCACGGTCGCGGCCTGCGGAGCGAAACGCAGGACCGCCTGGGCCTCCGTGGCGTTCAGGCCACGGATGAGGTCCACCACGCGGCGGGCCTTCATGGGCGTGACGCGGATGTACCGCGCCTGGGCCCTGGCTTCCATGGTTGTCCCCTTGCTGGTGTAAGTCATTGAGTCGGTAATCTCGCTGGCGACTAGCGACGCTTCGACTTGCGGTCGTCCTTGACGTGACCGCGGAAGGTACGCGTCGGCGCGAACTCGCCGAGCTTGTGGCCGACCATCGACTCGGTGACGAACACCGGGACGTGCTTACGGCCATCGTGGACCGCGATCGTGTGGCCGAGCATGGCCGGGAAGATCACGGAGCGACGGGACCAGGTCTTGATGACGTTCTGGGTACCCGCCTCGTTCTGCGCGTCCACCTTCTTGAGAAGGTGGCCGTCGATGAAGGGGCCCTTCTTGAGACTGCGCGGCATCTGACCTGCTCCTAGCGCTTCTTGTTGGTCTTGCGGCGGCGCACGATGAGGGCGTTCGAAGCCTTCTTCGGGCTACGAGTGCGACCCTCCTTCTGGCCCCACGGCGAGACCGGGTGGCGACCACCGGAGGTCTTACCCTCACCACCACCGTGCGGGTGGTCGATCGGGTTCATGGCCACACCACGCACGGTCGGGCGAACGCCCTTCCAGCGCATACGGCCGGCCTTGCCCCAGTTGATGTTCGACTGCTCGGCGTTGCCGACCTCGCCGACGGTCGCGCGGCAGCGCGCGTCGACCAGGCGGATCTCACCGGAGGGCATGCGCAGGTGCGCCATCTTGCCCTCACGCGCCAGCAGCTGAATGCCGGCACCGGCGGAGCGGGCCATCTTGGCACCGCCACCGGGACGCAGCTCCACCGCGTGGATGGTCGTACCGACCGGGATGTTGCGAAGCGGCAGGTTGTTGCCCGGCTTGATGTCGGCCGCGGGGCCGTTCTCGACCCGGTCACCCTGCGCGATGCCGCGCGGCGCGATGATGTAGCGCTTCTCGCCGTCCGCGTAGTGCAGGAGCGCGATGCGCGCGGTGCGGTTCGGGTCGTACTCGATGTGCGCGACCTTGGCCGGCACGCCGTCCTTGTCGTGACGACGGAAGTCGATCACACGGTAGGCGCGCTTGTGCCCGCCACCCTGGTGGCGAACGGTGATCCGACCGGCGTTGTTACGGCCGCCCTTGCTGTGCAGGGGGCGAACCAGCGACTTCTCCGGCGTGGACCGCGTGATTTCGACGAAGTCGGCCACGCTGGAGCCACGGCGGCCCGGCGTAGTCGGCTTGTACTTGCGGATACCCATTTTCGTCCTCGTCTTGATCGACGATCACGGCCTCCGTCAGGAGGTCGGACCACCGAAGATGTCGATACGGTTGCCCTCAGCCAGCGTCACGATGGCGCGCTTGGTGTCCTTGCGCTTGCCAAAGCCCGTCTTGGAGCGCTTGCGCTTGCCCTGACGGTTGAGCGTGTTGACGGACTCGACCTTGACCGAGAAGACCGCCTCGACGGCCTGCTTGATCTGGGTCTTGTTGGCACCGGGCGACACGACGAACGTGTACTTGTTCTCGTCGAGGAGCGAGTAGCTCTTCTCCGAGATGACCGGCTTCACCAGGACGTCACGGGGGTCCGTGAACGTCTTGCTCGTGATCTCTGCAGCCATCAGGCGGCGCTCCCTTCGAGCTCGCCCTCAGCAGCCACGGCCTTGGCGGACGCGGCGGGACCCGCCACGAAACGCTCGAAGGCGGCCTGGGTGAAGACCACGTCGTCGGAGACGAGCACGTCGTAGGTGTTCAGCTGGCCGGCGTCCAGGATGTGCACGTGCGGCAGGTTGCGGGCGCTCTTGAGACCCAGCTCGTCGGCACGCTCGACGACGAGGAGGATGTTCTTGCGCTCGGTGATCTTGCCGAACAGGCCCTTGGCGGCCTTGGTCGACGGCACCTCGGCCGCGATCACGTCGGTGACGACGTGGATGCGGTTGTGGCGGGCCCGGTCGGTGAGCGCGCCACGCAGAGCGGCGGCGATCATCTTCTTGGGCGTCCGCTGCGAGTAGTCGCGCGGCACGGGACCGTGCACGACGCCACCGCCGGCGAACTGCGGAGCGCGGGTCGAGCCCTGACGGGCGCGGCCGGTGCCCTTCTGGCGGTACGGCTTCTTGCCGCCACCGCGGACCTCGCCACGCGTCTTGGTCTTGTGGGTGCCCTGACGGGCCGCAGCGAGCTGCGCCACGACGACCTGGTGCATCAGCGGAACGCTGACCTTCGCGTCGAAGATCTCGGCCGGCAGCTCGAGGCTGCCGGTCTTGTCGCCCGAGGGCGACAGGATGTCAATGGTGCTCATATCCTCACAGCCCCTTCGCCGCGGTGCGGACGAGGACGAGGCCGCCGTTCGGGCCCGGGATTGCGCCCTTGATCAGGAGCAGCCCCTTCTCCGCGTCAACGGCATGGATGGTCAGGTTCTGGGTGGTCACGCGCTCGTGGCCCATCCGGCCGGCCATCCGTACGCCCTTGAACACACGACCCGGGGTGGCGCAGCCACCGATCGAGCCGGGCGAGCGGTGCTTGCGCTGCACACCGTGACCGGCGCCGAGGCCCCGGAAGTTGTGGCGCTTCATGACACCGGCGAAGCCCTTGCCCTTGGAGGTGCCGGTCACGTCGACCTTGACACCCGCCTCGAACAGCTCGGCGGTGATCTCCTGGCCCAGGGTGTACTCGGACGCGTCCGAGGTACGCAGCTCGACCAGGTGGCGGCGCGGGGTGACACCGGCCTTGGCGAAGTGACCCGCGAGGGGCTTGTTCACCTTGCGGGGGTCGATCTCGCCGAAGCCGATCTGCACGGCGTCGTAGCCGGCCGGGCTGTCGGCGGTGTGGACCTGGGTCACGACATTGGGCCCAGCCTTGACGACGGTCACCGGAACGATCCGGTTGTTCTCGTCCCAGACCTGGGTCATGCCGAGCTTCTCGCCCAGGATGCCCTTAATCTGCTTAGCCATCTTCGGTGCGCCTCTCAGAGCTTGATCTCGATGTCGACGCCAGCCGGCAGGTCGAGACGCATGAGCGAGTCAACCGTCTTCGGCGTGGGGTCGAGGATGTCGATCAGACGCTTGTGAGTACGCATCTCGAAGTGCTCGCGCGAGTCCTTGTACTTGTGCGGCGAGCGGATGACGCAGTACACGTTCTTCTCAGTGGGCAGCGGCACCGGGCCCGCGACCTGCGCACCAGTACGAATCACCGTCTCGACGATCTTCTTCGCCGAGGAGTCGATGACCTCGTGGTCGTAGGCCTTGAGCCGGATGCGGATCTTCTGTCCCGCCATGGCTACTTTGTAGTCCTTTTGTCCTAGTCACTACTCGGCCGTCCTCCGACCCCCGCGCTCGGGCGTGTCGCCCTCTCGCTTGCAAAAAACCGGCGAATCACTTCGCCAGTCTCCATTTGGGTGGGGAACCCGTCGGTTCCGTGGACGCCGGGTCGAGGCCCCGCTCACGCTTCCCGGAAGATTCCCGTACTTTCGCCCCGCAGCTGCCGCGGTGTCGACTTCACACCACTGCGTTCACACACTGTCCGTGAACACATGAACGGCCATCACGGGAACGACGAGTACATGGGACTCGCTTCCGGTCCTCCCGGCGGGAGGCGCGCAGCATCGGCAACTCAACCGAGCAACTTGGACATACTGCCACAGGAAACCACCCGAATGCCAATCGGGGCCGGTGAGGCGTACCTCACCGGCCCCGAACGGGGTGCTCCGACGGAGCGGGGTCACCGCTCCCCCGGCGCTACTTCTTCGGCGGGCGGCCGCAGACCTGCTCCCAGGCGGGGCCGGTGTTGGCGCACCAGAGCTTGAACTCGTCCGGCCCGAAGGTGTACTCGGCGAGGTCCTTGTTCACCGGGTTGCACGCCTGCTTGCCCTTGTACGGGGAGTACTTCGGGCAGTCGCCGTTCTCCAGCGCCTGCAGGTGGGCGCGGAGCGCGTCCAGGCCCATGTCCTCGACGCCGGGGTTGGTCGACGGCATGAAGCGGTTGGCCGACCAGGAGCCGCCCATCGTGGTGAACAGCGCCACGGCGCAGATCAGGCCGGCGGCCAGCTGGGCCAGGACCCGCGGCGAGATCCGGGCGGCCCTGGCCGGGGCCACGTCGGCCAGCGTCGAGCGGACCCAGCCGAAGCCGCGCTCGTAGGTCAGCATGATGCCCATCACCGTCAGGATGATCAGGCAGTAGAAGATGATCCAGGTGGTGCGCGGGTACAGCTGGACGGCCTGGTTGTGCTCCATGTGCGAGGCGAACCAGAAGCGCAGCAGCCAGGCGCCGATCAGCACGAACCCGGTGGTGCGGACCACGATGTTGCGCAGGCCGAGGCCGACGCCGAGGCCCACGCCGAGGAGCAGCAGCAGCGCGAAGCCGGTCTGGCCGGCCAGCTCGCCGGACTCCGGCCAGTTGTGGTAGGTCAGCGTGCCGGAGCGGTCCGAGGCCCAGCCCAGGACGTACGCCGGGTCGATGTAGGTGTTGATGTACGCGTAGCGGTCCATGGTGGACGCGCCCAGCTTGACCAGCTGGTAGAGCAGCGGGGCGCCGATCACCGCGGCGGTGACCAGCATCGCGCCCAGGAAGACCAGCGCGCGCTGGAGCGCGCGCTTGCCGCGGCGCCACGGGAAGATCAGCAGCGCCAGCAGGAACGAGCCCGGCGCGGCCCACAGGTACCAGCCCGAGTACCAGACGAACATCACACCGAAGGCCACGCCGAAGCCGAGGCCGCGCAGCGCCGCCGAGCGCGCCGACAGCTCGTCGGAGCGGCGGATCTCGCGGAAGCAGGCGGCCAGCAGCGGCAGCAGGACCAGCATCGAGCCGTGGCTGTACGGGCGGATCGGGTCCAGGAAGACGATCGAGGTGGGGACGGCGACCGCCATCGCCCAGAACGGCCGGAGCAGCATCCGCCAGGACAGGTAGGCCATCGGGCCGACCAGCGCGCTGAGGATCAGCTGGAGGTCCTTGAGCGCGTGCCCGACGCCGGGGATGCCGCCGTGGAAGAGCTTGGCCCAGACCGCGAGCAGCGCCGGGAAGAGCGGCGGGTAGACGCCCGGCAGGCCCTTGCCGCGGATCATGTCGTTGGCCATGCCCATGAGGTTGCCCGGGTCGCCCTCCTGGCCGCCGAGGCCCCAGGGGGTGCCGTGCAGCGCGACCGCGATGCCGCCGGCGACCACGCCGGTGGACAGGCCGGCCAGCGCGGCGCAGACCAGCCGCTGGGCCACCTGGTAGTAGCGCAGGGTGCCGCGGTAGGCGAGGAAGAGCAGGGCCGCCAGCACCGGGATGCCGATCAGCGCCGCGTACTGCTGGATCTTGGCGAGGCCGCTGACCTGGCCGATCCGGTTGGTCGGGTTGACGCTGATGTGCGTGCAGAGCAGCATGAAACCGAGACCCGCGGCGACACTGACCAAGACCTCGGCGCCGCGCATGAACCAGCGGTTCGCGGTCCAGCGGGCCAGCGCGCCGGAGCGGCCGACCGCCGCGTCGCCGGCTTCGGCCTTGGTTTCGTGTGGAGCTGTGGCGGGGCCGCCGACGACGTCCGGGGCCAGATCCGTCATGTGAAATCGCTTCCGTGAAGCGGCAGCCTGCCGCGGTTCGGGCCGTCTCGCGGGTCGGGGCGAGAGCAGCGGGCGCGGACCGGTCGGGCGCCGGGTGCGCGGTCGTCTTCAGTTCGGGCCGTCGGGTACGAACGGAGCGGCCGTCCCCGACACGCTAGCAAGGCGGGCCGATGCCGTGCCGCCCCCCTTGCGACCGTGAATCTGCGGCAGTGCCCGGTACGCGTGACGCGTACCGGGCCTGAGGCGTTCTGTGCGGGGCGGTCAGGCCTTGCCGACCAGCTCGCGCTGCCGGGCGGCCGACTTGCTGGCCGGCTGGATCAGCTTCAGGTGCGGCGGCATCCGGCGGATCATCGCCAGCAGCAGCACCAGACCGGCCCGGGCCAGGTAGATCGTGGCCTTGATCGGGGAGGCGCTGGGGGTGCCGGTGGTCCGCTCCCGCATCGCGACCGGGACCTGCCGGATCACGAAGCCGCAGCGGGCGGCGCCGACCATGCTCTCGATCGTGTCACCCAGGTACTCGACCGGGTACCACTGCGAGAAGAACTCGATCATCGGCTTGTTGCAGGCCTTGAAGCCCGAGGTGGTGTCGGTGAGCTTGGTGCCCGCCGTGCGGGACAGCACCACCGACAGCAGCTTCATCGCCCAGGAGCGCGGGCCGCGCACCTTGTACGAGCCCTCGCCGGCGAACCGGGCGCCGATGACCAGGTCGGCCTCGTCCAGCTTGGCGATCAGGGTCGGGACGTACGACGGGTCGTGCTGGCCGTCGGCGTCGCACTGCAGCGCGATGTCGTAGTCGTGCAGGTGCGCGTAGCGGTAGCCGAACCGCATGGCGCCGCCGACGCCCAGGTTGTACGGCAGCTGGGCGACCTTCGAGCCGTGCGCCGCGGCGACGGCGGCGGTGTTGTCCACCGAGCCGTCGTCCACCACCAGGGTGTCCACGCCGGGCAGCTTCTGCTGGATCTCGCGCAGGATCTTGGGCAGACCCTCCGACTCGTTCCAGGCGGGAAGGATGATCAGTACCTTCTTGCCGTCGATCATGCCCTCACCTCGGGGTCGGTCGCGCTGCGCGCCTCGTTGTTCGCACCCGCGACCGGGAAGCCGTGGTGCTCGGCCAGGTGTGCCCGCATCATCGCGACGTCCTCGGCCAGGGTGCGGGTCTCCGCCTCCAGCCGGGAGGCCTCCCAGCTGAGGTGCAGCGAGACCAGCAGCACGAGCACGAAGCCCGCGAACAGCACGAGGCTCACGCCGGAGGCGATGCCGAGCCGACGCGCGGTCGAGTCCAGGATCGTGGGGAAGAAGCCGAGCGGCGCCACGACGACGCCGATGGCGAGCCAGATCGCCGCGTACTTCTCCCGGAGTTGCTGTCGGCGCAGCAACTCCAGGATGTAGACGAGCACCAGCACGCCGGTGATCGAGGTAATGACGGAGAGTTGCACGACTGGGAGCGCCTTTCAGCGGCAGTGGCGTGGCCAAATGGTATTGACATCTTAAAAGGCGTGGCGATGCCCCATGGCCGACGCCCCGTGTGCTAACGCGCCGCCAGAGGTGCCCGTTGCTCCGCCACCGCCGGTGCGGGGGCGGCCAGCGAGCGGGCCAGCGCCCATAGCATGGCAGCCGCGCTCACTCCGGCACCAGCCAGGTAGGCGAGTTCGACCCGGGTCGCGATGCTCCCGGGCCCCAGGGTGACGGTGACCAGCACCACGGTGCCGGCCAGCCAGGCCAGCAGCTGCCGCTGGTGGCGGCCCAGCGAGAGCAGCGCCTGACCGAACACGGTCGCCAGCATGTAACAGAGCGTGCCGGCCACCAGCCACAGGAAGTCCAGCGACCCCAGCACGTTCTGGGCCTTGAACAGCACCTGGATCGCCCACGGGCCGAGCACCACGGTCGGCAGCCCGGCCGCCGTGCACATCACCACCACGATCCCGCCGGTGCGCAGCAGCACCTTGCGGAACTCCGCCTGGTCGCCGGCGGCGGCCGCCCCGGACAGCGCCGAGACCAGCGAGGCCTGGATCGCCGCGTAGGCGAACAGCGGGACGCGGGCCAGCACCACGGCGTTGGCCAGCGCCGCGATCAGCGCCTTGGAGGAGGGCGACAGCGTGCCGACGCTCACCACCGCGGCGTTCACCATCAGCTGGGCGAGCAGCGTGGAGCCGGTCAGCAGGCCGAGGCCGGCGGTGACGTCCCGCCACGCCGGGGCCGGACCGCCGCGCCGGTCGGCGAACACCTTGCGCATCCCGATCACCGAGGCCGCCAGCGGCGCGACCACCAGGATCATCGCGAAGGCCGTCGGGGAGTGCGTGCCGAACACCGGGATCAGCGCGGCCAGGCCGATCCGCAGCCCGCCGTCGACGGCGAGCTGGGTGCCGTACGCGCCGAAGTGGCCGAGGCCGGCCAGCGCGCCGCGGGCGACCGAGCTGACCGCCAGGCCCACCAGGGCGCCGCCGAGCCCGGCGACCAGCCCGAGGTGGCCGTCGAAGAAGCGGTCGGCGATCGGCCGGGCCGCGGCGGCGACCACCGCGAGCACCACGGCCAGCACCACGGCGGTGGCCAGCAGCACCCGGCGGATCGCCGGCCCGGGCCCGTTGCCGGCCACGTCGCGGGCCGCGACCAGCCGGTTCAGCTCCAGCTCGACCGGGGAGAACAGCCCGTACCCGACGGACATGACCACGGTCCAGAGCATGTTGACGCCCGCGACCTGGGTGGTGTCCAAGCTGTGCCCGGCCAGTGCCAGGAAGATGTACGACGAGACACCGAGCACGACGGTGCCGCCGAGGACGAGCCGGACACCCGGGGGCAGCGCCCCGAGCAGCTTGGACACCGGGTTGGTCATCGCAGGGCGGCCTTGGCCTTCAGCGGCTCCCACCAGGCGCGGTTGTCGCGGTACCAGGCGATGGTGGCGGCGAGGCCGTCCTCGAAGCGGACCTGCGGCGCGTAGCCGAGCTCCTCGCTGATCTTGGTGATGTCCAGCGAGTAGCGCAGGTCGTGGCCCAGGCGGTCGGCGACCGGCTCGACCATCGACCAGTCGGCGCCGGCGGCCTCCAGCAGCAGGCCGGTCAGCTCCTTGTTGGTGATCTCGGTGCCGCCGCCGATGTTGTAGACCTCACCGGCCCGGCCCTTGCGCATGGCCAGCTCGATGCCGCGGCAGTGGTCCGAGACGTGCAGCCAGTCGCGGATGTTGCCACCGGTGCCGTACAGCGGCACCTTCCGGCCGTCCAGCAGGTTGGTGGTGAACAGCGGGATGACCTTCTCCGGGAACTGGTAGTGCCCGTAGTTGTTGGAGCAGCGGGTGACCACCACGTCCATGCCGTGGGTGCGGTGGTAGGCCAGCGCCAGCAGGTCGGAGCCGGCCTTGGAGGCCGAGTACGGGGAGTTCGGGGCCAGCGGCCACTCCTCCGTCCAGGAACCCTCGGAGATCGAGCCGTACACCTCGTCGGTGGAGACGTGCACGAAGCGGGCCACGCCGTGCTTCTTCGCCGAGTCCAGCAGCACCTGGGTGCCCAGGACGTTGGTCACGACGAACGGACCGGCTCCCTCGATCGAGCGGTCCACGTGCGACTCCGCCGCGAAGTGGACGACCACGTCGTGGCCGGGCATGACCGCGTCCACGGCCTCGGCGTCGCAGATGTCGCCGCGCACGAAGGCGTAGCCGCTGTGGTCGGCGACGGGCGCCAGGTTGGCCTCGACGCCCGAGTAGGTGAGCTTGTCGAAGACGGTGATCTGATCCGTTGCGTCGGCGCCGAGCAGCTGGCGGACGAACTCTGAACCGATGAAGCCGGCGCCGCCGGTGACGAGGATGCGCATAGTGCGGGAAGTCTACCCGGGCACCGCGGGCCGACCGCCCGGGGGCGGAGGCCGCGGAAGGCCTCGCCCGACCGGCCCGCCCCGCACGTCACATAAGCTTCGCGCCATGCGTGGAATCCTCTTGGCGGGCGGTACCGGGTCACGACTGTGGCCGCTGACCCGAGCAGTCTCGAAGCAGCTCCTCCCCGTCTTCGACAAGCCGATGATCTACTACCCGCTGTCGACCCTGGTCATGGCGGGCATCAGCGAGATCCTGATCATTACCACCCCCCAGGACCAGGAGCAGTTCCAGCGGCTGCTCGGCGACGGCTCCCAGTTCGGGCTCAAGCTCGAGTACGCCGTCCAGGAGAAGCCCGAGGGCATCGCCCAGGCCTTCGTGCTGGCCGCCGACTTCATCGGCGACGAGCCGGTCGCGCTGATCCTCGGCGACAACATCTTCCACGGCAGCGGCCTCGGCACCCGCCTCGCGCAGCACACCGAGCCGGTCGGCGGCCGCGTCTTCGCCTACCCCGTCGCCGACCCGACCGCGTACGGCGTGGTCGAGTTCGACGACAACGGCCAGGTCATCTCCATCGAGGAGAAGCCCACGCAGCCGAAGTCCCGCTACGCCGTCCCCGGCCTGTACTTCTACGACAACCGCGTGGTCGAGATCGCGGCCGGCCTCAAGCCGAGCGCCCGCGGCGAGCTGGAGATCACCGCCGTCAACGAGGAGTACCTCAAGACCGGCGAGCTGCACGTCACCATCCTCGACCGCGGCACCGCCTGGCTGGACACCGGCACGTTCGTCTCGATGGTCCAGGCCTCCGAGTTCGTCCGGGTCATCGAGGAGCGCCAGGGCTTCAAGATCGGCTGCATCGAGGAGGCCGCCTGGCGGGCCGGCCTGATCGGCTCCGAGCAGCTGCGCGAGCTGGCCGAGCCGCTGCGCAAGAGCGGCTACGGCGACTACCTGATCGCGCTGCTCGACGAGGAGGCCGGGCGGTGAAGTTCCGCGAGCTCTCCATCGCCGGCGCCTTCGAGGTCACCCCGCAGCAGCACGGTGACCCGCGCGGCCTGTTCATGGAGTGGTACCGCTTCGACCACCTGTCCGAGGTGGTCGGCCACCCGCTGCGGCTGGCCCAGGGCAACCTGTCGGTCTCCGCGGCCGGCGTGGTCCGCGGCATCCACTTCGCCGACGTCCCGCCCGGCCAGGCCAAGTACGTCAGCTGCGTGCGCGGCGCCGTGCTGGACGTCGTGGTCGACCTACGGGTCGGCTCGCCGACCTTCGGCAAGTGGGAGTTCGTCCGCCTCGACGACGTCGACCGCCGGTCGGTCTACATCCCCGAGGGCCTGGGCCACGGCTTCTGCGCGCTGAGCGACGACGCCACGCTCTCCTACGTCTGCTCGGAGACCTACAACCCGACCGGCGAGCACGCCGTCCACCCGCTCGACCCGGACCTCGGGATCGAGTGGCCGGTCGAGGTCCCGCAGCTGTCCGCCCGGGACGACGCCGCCCCGTCGCTGGCCGAGGCGCTCGCCTCCGGCCTGCTCCCGGACTACCAGGCCTGCCAGGAGTTCACCGCGGGTCTGCGCACCGTCTGACCCCGCCCGATGCCCGGGTCCGTCCGCCTTCGGACGGACCCGGGCATCGGCGTACCCGCGGCGGGCCGGGGGCCCCGAACGGCTCAGTATGATGGGCCCGCCGCAGGGTCTCCCCTGCTCCGGCCCCGACTCCGACCAGCGGATGTGCCCCACATGACGACACTGGAAATCCTGCTTCCGTACTACGGCGACGTCGCGCTGATGCAGGCCGCGGTGCGCAGCGTGCTGGCCCAGACCGACGGCGACTGGCGGCTGACCGTCGTCGACGACGGCAAGGAGCCCGGGGTCCCGGAGTGGTTCGCGGAGCTCGACGACGACCGGGTGCGGTACTTCCGCAACGAGCAGAACCTCGGCGTCACCGGCAACTACCGCAAGTGCCTGGGCCTGGCCGAGCACGAGCACATGGTGTTCATGGGCACCGACGACATCATGCTGCCGAACTACGTGGCCACCGTCCACTCGATCCTGGAGCAGTACCCGCGGGTCGCGATGGTGCAGCCCGGCGTCGAGGTCATCGACGGCGACGGCAAGCCCAGCAACACCCTGGTCGACGAGGCCAAGCGCCGGCTGTACGCGCCCAAGGTGCAGGGCCGCCGGCTGCTCGGCGGCGAGGAGCTCGCGGTCAGCCTGCTCAAGGGCAACTGGCTGTACTTCCCGTCGATCTGCTGGCGCACCGAGGCCGTGAAGACCACCGGCTTCCGGGACAACCTGGAGATCATCCAGGACCTCGCGCTGGTCATCGACCTGCTGCAGGCCGGCGAGCACATGGTGGTCGACGACGCCAAGGCCTTCCAGTACCGCCGGCACGCCGTCTCCATCTCCTCCTCCTCGGCGTTCAGCGGCACCCGCTTCACCGAGGCCCGGCGCTACTTCCTGGACGCCGCCGACCGGCTGGACGCGCACGGCTGGCACCGCGCCGCCAAGGCCTCCCGGCTGCACCTGTCGGCCCGCATCCACGCGCTCACCCTGGTGCCGGGCGCGGTCCGGGCCGGCCAGTGGGACGGCGCCAAGACCCTGCTGCGCAACGTCACCAGCACGGCCGGCCAGCCCCGCTGAGCCCGGCCGCCCCGCCGCACCCCGCCACCCGCCGAGCCCCGCCACCCGCTGAGCCCGTTCCCTAGGGAGTCCCCTGCCATGACCACCCCGCACGCGGCCCCGGCCCGGATCGCCGTCCTCGGCGGCACCGGCTTCATCGGCCGACTGCTCGGCGCCAAGCTCCAGGAGCAGGGCCTCGACGTCCTCAGCCTCGCCCGCAAGGCCCCCGAGCTGCCGGCCCCCGGCCGCTTCGTCGCCTTCGACCTGTCCACCGCCGAGCCCGCCGCGCTGACCGAGCTGCTCGAAAGCGAGCGGATCGACACCGTGGTCAACGCCGCCGGCGGCATGTGGGGCCTCACCGACGAGCAGATGTACGAGGCCAACGTCGTGCTCACCGAGCGGCTGGTCGAGGCGCTCGCCGCGATGGCCGCGCCGGCCCGGCTGGTCCACCTCGGCACCGTCCACGAGTACGGCCTCGCGCCGATCGGCGTCAGCCAGCGCGAGCAGGACCAGGCCGCCCCGGTGATGGAGTACGGCAAGCTCAAGCTCGCCGCCACCGAGGCCGTGGTGCGCGCGGTCGAGGCCGGCCGGCTGGACGCCGTCGTGCTGCGGCTCGGCAACGTGGTCGGCGCCGGCCAGCCCGGCCACAGCCTGCTCGGCGTGATGGCCGCCAAGCTCGACGCCGCCCGGCTGGCCGGGGAGACCGCCCAGCTGTCGCTGCAGCCGCTCACCGCCCAGCGCGACTTCGTCGACCTGACCGACACCCTGGACGCCGTCCTGCTCGCCGCCGAGGCGCTGGCCGCCGGCCGCACCGTCCCGCCGGTGCTCAACGTCGGCACCGGCGCGGCCTCCTCCGCCCGGTACCTGGTCGAGCTGCTGATCGAGGAGAGCGGCGTGCCGACCGAGGTCACCGAGGTCCCCGCCCCGGACGGCACCGGCCCGGAGACCGAGTGGCAGCAGCTGGACGTCACCGCCGCCCGCGACAGCCTGGGCTGGGAGCCCAAGCGCTCGCTGCGCGAGGCCGTCCGCGAGCTCTGGCTGGCCCAGGCCGGCTGAGCCGCTCCCTGACCGACGGTGCGCGGGCCGCCCACCCCGGCCCGCGCACGGGGCCCGTCCACCGGACGGGCCCTTCCCCGTGCCACCCTCACCCGTCGGGGAACCATGAGCCCGCGCGCCCCGCGCCACCCCCTGCTCCACCCGCTGCTCCACCCGCGCGGCACCCTCGCGCAGCTCACCACCGGTCGCGGCAACGCCTTCGGCGCGCTGCGCCTGCTGCTCGCCGTGACCGTGGTCGTCTCGCACGTCTGGCCGGTCGGCTGGGGCCGGCTGGACCCGCTCTGGGACTGGAGCGACCACCGCACCGACTTCGGCAAGACCGCCGTCCTCGGCTTCTTCGCGCTGTCCGGCTTCATGATCACCGGCAGCGCCGCCAAGCTCCGCCCGCTCCGCTACGCCTGGCACCGGGCCCTGCGCATCCTGCCCGGCCTGCTCGTCTCGCTGCTGTTCTGCGCGCTCGTCCTGACCCCGCCGCTCTACCACTGGCAGCACGGCACGCTGGCCGGGTTCTGGAGCCGCCCGGACGGCCCGGCCGGGTACTTCACCAGCCTCGGCAGCGTCAACCCCACGGCCGGCTGGGACGTCTCCGGGGTGATCGCCGAGGGCGTCCGCCGCGGCACCAACTTCGACCGCAGCCTCAACGGCGCGCTCTGGTCCCTCAAGTACGAGGTGCTCTGCTACCTCGGGGCCGGCCTGCTCGCCGCGTTCGGCGCGCTGCGCCGCGACCGCCGGCTGGTGCTGGCCGCGACCGCCGCCCTCTGGCTGCTCACCGTCTCCGGCCTGGCCGACCTGCCCTACCCCGCCAGCCCGCTGGCCGGCCCCTCGGTCGCCGTGCCCGGACTCGGCCGGCTGAGCGGCTACCTGCTGCTCCACCTCGGCTTCGTGTTCCTGCTCGGCGGCGTGCTGCGGCTGTGGGCCGAGCGGGTGCCGGTGCACGACGGGCTGGCGCTGGCCGCGGCGCTGGTGGTCCCGGTGACCGTCCGCTGGGGCGGCTACCCCGAGCTCGGCCACCCCGCGCTGGTCTACCTGCTGCTCTGGGCGGCGGCCCGGCTGCCCGGCTGGTGCCGGCGGATCGGGCGGCGCGCCGACTACTCCTACGGGGTGTACATCTACGGCTTCCCGGTCGAGCAGGCGCTGGCGCTGCTCGGCGCCGCGAGCCTCGGCAAGGCCGGCTTCCTGGCCTGCGCGCTGGCCGCCACCGGCCTGCTCGCGGTGTTCTCCTGGCACTGCGTGGAGGAACCGGCGCTACGGCTGCGGGACCGCGCCCGGCCGTGGCCGCGGTCCCGCACCCGGAGCGCCGAGGCCCCCGTCAGTCCTTGTCCTTGAAGACCCAGACCTTCATCAGCAGGAACCGCACGATGGTGGCCAGGCCGTTGGCCACGATCAGGCCGCCCAGCTCGACCACCTTGGAGGCGTGCGGCGCGGCCAGGTCCAGCAGCTTCAGCACCCCGGAGCTCAGGCCGAGCCCGATCAGGAAGGCCACCGCGCCCTGCGCCTGGTGCTTCAGCGCCCCCTCGCTGCCGGTGATGCCGAAGGTGAAGCGCCGGTTGGCGGCGGTGTTGGCGACCGCGCTCACCGCCAGCGCGATCAGGTTGGCCGCCTGCGGGTCGACGGCGAACCGCGCCACCCAGTACAGGCCCAGGTAGAACAGCGTGCTCAGCACGCCGATGATCGCGAACGCCGGCAGCTGGCGCTTGACCGTGCCGGCCGGCTGCCCCGCCTGCTCGCCGGGTTCGGCGGCGGGGGGCTTTTCGGTGGAGACCATCTGGTTGCCCATGCTTCTTCGGTCGTCGGGTCAGGACAGCTCGTAGACGGCCATCCGGCCGTTGTCGAACACCTGCTTGGCGAGCGTCTTCAGGACCGGGGACTCGGGCCCGGTCTTGCGGTTCACCACGACGTAGCGAACGTGGTACTGGTCGTGCAGTCGGCCGAGGATGTCGGCCGTCGGATTGTAGACGGCGTCGTCGTTCAGCTTGAGCAGCGCCTGGTCCCAGAAGGTGCCGGACTTCTCCGACATCAGCCGCGGCGAGTAGGCCCATCCCTCGACCAGCACCGAGCGCTCCGAATAGGCGCTCAGGTCGAAGGCCAGGGAGTTCCAGCAGGTCGCCCCGGGCCGGTTGAAGTCGAACTCCGAGCGGCAGTGGGTGTTGGTGACCAGGACGTCCTCGGGGTCGCTGTGCGAGCGGACCCAGCGCGCGGCCTCGACCTGGCTGGCCGGCAGCGGCCAGGCGCCGTCCCACGGCACCTCCCGGGACTGCTGCACGTCGAGCAGCAGCGAGGGCGCGCCCGCCGCCAGCGACGCGGTCAGCAGGACGATCCCGCCGCGCCGCCGCAGCGCCGGCACCAGCGTCCGGCCGGCCGCCCACCAGAGCATGCCGCAGACCGCGGCGATCGCGGCCAGCGCCGCCGCCGCGGCCAGCGCGGGCACCAGCGCGCTGTAGGACTTCGTGCCCTTTTCGTCGCCGATCGCCTTGCCCGCGAAGGTCGCCCAGTCACCCGCGTAGTGGTGGATCCCGTAGGTCAGCAACAGCACGAAGGCGACCGTGCCGACGGCCAGAACGGCCTTGCCCCAGGCCGACAGGGCGGCACGGTCGAAGGCCTCGCCGTAGCCCCAGGCGGACAGCAGCACGCCGAAGGAGAGCCCGGCCAGGGTGAAGTAGCTCGCGTTGAAGCCGTTCACCACCAGGTACGCGGCCGGGCCCGCGATGGCCCCGCCGAGCAGGAACCACTGGACCGGCTCCAACCGCAGCCGCCGGCGCCAGATCAGCGGGATCATCCCGGCCATCCGGAGCTGGTGGTTGAGCAGGTAGGCCACCACGGTCGCGGCGACCACCGCGCCCTGGGTCACCGCGGTCCGGGTCTGCTGCGGGTCGGCCCAGTACTTCTCGATGTTGCCGAAGGGCACCACCTCGAGGCCGTAACTCTCGAACCGGAACATCACCGCGGTGGCGAAGACCTGGGCAGCGGCGACGATCGCACCGAGGCCGACGATCGTCCACGGGATGCGCCGGGTGCCGATCAGCACCATCAGGCCCGCGAAGGCCAGCCCGGCCAGCGTCACCGGCAGCGAACTCGCCTTGGCCGCGCTGGAGGCCAGCGCGAACAGGGCGGTGAGCACGAAGGCGCCGCGGCCGAGCGCCGGGATCCGGGCGCTCGCCCCGGTGTCCGCTCCGTCCGGACCACCGCGGCCGCGCAGCGCGTCGCCGACGACGCCGATCAGCGCCATCAGCAGCGGCTGGCTGTAGGTGAGCGACAGGCTCGCCCAGGACATCAGCGGCACCGCCGGGGCGCCGAAGGTCCAGCTCCCGACATTGTTCGGGTAGATCGCGTTGAACTCGCCCACCGCGAAGATCAGCAGGGCGGCGACGGGGCCCGCCCAGGCCCGGCCGGTCAGCCGGTGCGCCACCACGGCGGTGATCAGCATGCCGAGGGCGGCCAGCGCGGGCACCATCAGCCGCATCTGGATCACCGGCAGGTCGATGTGGCCGACCAGGTCACCCATCGCCATGTGGACGAAGGTGAACCAGTGATAGTGCAGCGGCTCGCCGGCGGCCTGCGGGAAGGTCAGCGGGGCGTTGTACTTGGCGTTCCCGGCCAGCGACAGCAGGTACGGCAGGTCGATGTACTGCAGGGTGGTCTCGGAGTTCGGCAGTACCGGGTTCTTGCGCAGGAACACCGCGTACATGTAGGCGCTGGTGAACGCGACCGTGCCGGCCACCGACCAGGACCAGCCCGCAGACATCCGGCGGTAGCCGCGCGGGAACCAGTGTCGCCGCAGCCCCGGTACCGCGAGGAACGGCACCACCACCGCCAGCGGCCAGGCCGTGGCGACCGATTGCAGGCCGAGGCCGACCAGCACGGCCCAGGCGACCAGCTCCAGGACGAGGCCGACCACCGCACCGAAGGCGAGGTCCTCCAACAGGGTGTGCGGACGCCGACGGAGCGAACGGAAGACCAGCGTGCCCGGGAGCAGGACGCCCCAGACCGCGTAGCCGGTGTACCGGGCGATGTCGCTGAGCGAGGTGTCGGCGGCCGTGAGCAGGGCGACCAGGAAACCGTAGGCCGCGAGGGCGGGCAGGAACCTCAGCAGCCGGTCGACGGCCGAGAGCGGGGCACCGTCGCCGTCCGGAGCGGAGTCGGCGCCACGTCGCCCGGCCGTCGCGGTCGGCCCACCCAGGGTGGGTGCGGTGCTGTCAGTAGTGCCCATCACTCTTCTTTTTCTCCTGCGACCATGCGTCGACTCCCTGGCTGGCGATGACCGGTCCGTCCCACGGCGGTCGGCCGCCGTGGGACGGATTCGGGGTCATGCCACGTACTCGGAGACCTTCCGCGACCGCGCGACGGCCTCGTCGGCCGAGTCGTAGCCGACGAAGTACGCCGGGCGGGCCTGGGACGCCGAGTAGATCCGGCCGACGTACTCGCCCAGCAGACCGATGCAGATCAGCTGGACGGCGCCCAGGAAGAGCATGCCGACGAACAGCGAGGACCAGCCGGGAACGGTCTTGCCGAGCGCGTACTCCACCGTGGTGTAGACGCCGAGGCCGACGCAGAGCACGAAGCTCAGCAGGCCGAGCCAGGTGGCCAGGCGCAGCGGGCTGGCGGAGAAGTTGGTGATGCTGTCGATCGCGAGCCGGAGCATCTTGGAGAGCGGGTAGTGGGTCGAGCCGGCGACCCGCTCCTCGCGCACGTAGACGACCTCGCCGCTGGGGAAGCCCAGCCACGGGACCAGCAGGCGGTAGACCGGCTGGTGCTCGGGCAGCGCCTTGAGCGCGTCCACCGCGGCGCGGCTGAGCAGGCGGAAGTCGCCGGCCTGGTTCGGCATCTTCTTGCCGACCAGCTTGCGCATCAGCCAGTAGTAGGCGCCGGCGGTGCGGCGCTTGAAGACGGTGTCGGTGCCGCGGTCGCCGCGGACGCCGTAGACGATGTCGAGGTTCTGCGCCTGGGCGAGCGCGAGCATCTCGGGGATCTTCTCCGGCGGGTCCTGCAGGTCGGCGTCGATGGACACCACGTAGTCGCCGAAGGCGCGGTGGATGCCGGCGGTGAGCGCCGCCTGGTGCCCGGAGTTGCGGGCGAAGCGGACGATCCGGAACTCCGGCCAGTCCTGGTGGATCTTCTGCATGATCGCCGGGGTGGCGTCGGTGCTGCCGTCGTCGATGCCGACGACCTCGTAGTCGATCCCCAGCCCGTCCAGGATCGGACGCAGTCGCTGGACCGTCAACGGCAGGGCTTCCTGCTCGTTGTAGATCGGCATCACGACCGACAAGAGCGGCGCCGGCGAGGCGGCCGGGTGCTCTGCCGATACTGTTGCGTTGTACATCAGTTGTCGCCCGTCCCTTGGGTCTTCGAGATCGATCGATCGGCATCGGGAATTCGCGCCGGAGAACCCGGCCAACCGAAACAGAGGATGCGAGGAGATGTGCGCGGCCGGGTGATGGCGGCCAGGCTAGCAGCAGGCCTTTACCTCTGCATGAATGCGTCTTGAGCTCCGCATTCACCTGGTTCCCCCGGCTTCGTCAGGGGTTCGCGGCGGGGGGCCCGTCCGAGGTCCGGCGCAGGGTCGCCATCGAACGGTCCAACGCGTTCTTGAGGATCGTGGACACCGGTCGCTCGACCAGGCGGTGGATCAGCCAGGCCGTCACGAGCATCGCCACGAGGGTGGTGGCCAACGCCGCTTCCACACCGAAGTCCTTGGTGAGCAGGTAGTGGATCAGCGTCCAGCCGATCTCCTGGTGGATCAGGTAGAGCGGGTAGGTGAGTGCCCCGGCAATCGTCAGCCACTTCCACTGCACCCAGTCGAACAGCCCGAGCGCGGCACCGAGCACGAGGGCGAACGCGAGGGTCACCACGGCGGCCATGACGTTCCACGACAGCGGGTGACCCAGGACGTTGACGTAGACCTCCTGGATCGCCCGGAGCCGGGTCAACGCGAGGATCCAGGAGAAGCCGACGATTCCCCAGAGCAACAGGTTCTGACCGAACTTGTACATCAGGAACATGCCGACGCCGGCGATGAAGAACGGTGACTCGTTCGGCATCACCATCGTGGTCAGCAGCGGTATCCCGGCCTGCGGAGCGAGTACCGCGAGGATCGTCCAGACCCCGCAGAACGCGACCACCTTGCGGTAGGTGAGGCCGGTCGCGACAACCAGGGCGAACAGCAGGTAGAACCTCATCTCCACCCACAGCGTCCAGTAGACGCCGTCCACGTGCCGCATCCCCAGGGGGGTCTGCAGCATGGTGAGGTTGCCCAGGATGACGTGGAGGTCGAGACCGTCCGCCGCTCCCCACCGGGCGAACTGCTTGAAGTTGAGCACCACCAGGCTGGTCAGCGCGATACCGGCCCAATAGCCCGGGTAGAGGCGGACCACCCGGGAGACGAAGAACTCGCCCGGCCGCTTTCCCCAGCAGCTCATGCAGATCACGAAGCCGCTGATGACGAAGAACAGCTCCACCCCCAGCCAGCCGTAGGCCGCCACCCGGTTCAGCAGTGGCAAGGCCTCCTTCGGGGTGACGCCCTGCCACACCCCGGCGATGCCGACGTAGGCCGTCCAGTGGAAGGAGAGCACGCTCAGTGCCGCGAAGAGACGCATCCCGTCGAGGGCGTAGAGCCGCGGGCGTTTCGTCCGGCCCGCCCCGGACGACCCGCCTTCGGGGCGGGCCGAGCGACGCCGGAGCAGCGAGGGCTTCGTCAGAAGCGGGGCAGAGGTCATTCCGGAGCGCTTTCGGCGAGTGGGGCGGAGAGCCTCGGTCAGCCTCGCTCTAGCGACGGCTGCGGGTGGTTCAGTCTATCCGGCCCGAGCGAGCCCTATACACAGCGCCCCCCGCCGGTTCCACCCGACACGCCGAAGGGCCCCGCACACCTGGGGTGTGCGGGGCCCTTCGGATCGCCTGTTCGGTACAGGCAGGTCAGATCGTCAATTACTTGAGGATCTTGGTGACCTGGCCGGCGCCGACGGTGCGGCCACCCTCACGGATGGCGAACTTCAGGCCCTCCTCCATGGCGATCGGCTGGATCAGCACGACGGTCATGGCGGTGTTGTCGCCCGGCATGACCATCTCGGTGCCCTCGGGGAGGGTCACGACGCCGGTCACGTCCGTGGTACGGAAGTAGAACTGCGGGCGGTAGTTGTTGAAGAACGGGGTGTGACGGCCACCCTCGTCCTTCGACAGGATGTACGACTGGGCCTCGAACTCGGTGTGCGGGGTGACCGAACCGGGCTTGATGATGACCTGGCCGCGCTCGACGTCCTCGCGCTTGATGCCACGGAGCAGCAGACCGACGTTCTCACCGGCCTGGCCCTCGTCGAGCAGCTTGCGGAACATCTCGATGCCGGTGACCGTGGTGGTGGTCTTGGTCTCCTTGATGCCGATGATGTCGACAGTCTCGTTGACCTTGAGGATGCCACGCTCGATACGACCGGTGACGACGGTGCCACGACCGGTGATCGTGAAGACGTCCTCGATCGGCATCAGGAACGGCTGGTCCACGGCGCGGGCCGGGGTCGGGATGCTCTCGTCGACCGCGTGCATCAGGCCGAGGAGCTTCTCGCCCCACTCCTTGTCGCCCTCCAGCGCCTTCAGCGCGGAGACGCGGACGACCGGCAGGTCGTCGCCCGGGAACTCGTACTCCGAGAGGAGCTCGCGGACCTCGAGCTCGACGAGCTCCAGGATCTCCTCGTCGTCCACCATGTCGGCCTTGTTCAGGGCGACGACGATGTAGGGGACGCCGACCTGGCGGGCCAGGAGGACGTGCTCCTTGGTCTGCGGCATCGGGCCGTCGGTGGCGGCGACGACGAGGATCGCACCGTCCATCTGGGCCGCACCGGTGATCATGTTCTTGATGTAGTCCGCGTGACCCGGGCAGTCGACGTGGGCGTAGTGACGCGCCTCGGTCTGGTACTCGACGTGCGCGATCGAGATGGTGATACCGCGCTGCCGCTCCTCCGGCGCCTTGTCGATCTGGTCGAACGGCGTGAAGGGGTTGATCTCCGGGTACGCGTCGTGCAGCACCTTGGTGATGGCCGCGGTAAGGGTCGTCTTACCGTGGTCAATGTGACCGATGGTGCCGATGTTGACGTGGGGCTTCGTCCGCTCGAACTTCGCCTTCGCCACTGCAGTCCTCCTGAGGACAGTTCTGTACGCCGTGCTGACGTCAGTTGGTCTTTGATCGGGTTTGGGTACGGAGTGCCGAGGCACTCCATGCCGTCCCGCGGGTGGGGGCCGGAGGTCCCCGGGAGGATCCGTCGGATCCTCCCGGGACGCCTCCTAATAGCCTAAGGGGTCCTAATCATCCCGATTGTCGGGACGTTACTCGCCCTTGGCCTTGGCGATGATGTCGTCCGCCACGTTCCGCGGAACCTCGGCGTACGAGTCGAACTGCATCGAGTAGCTCGCGCGACCAGAGGTCTTGCTGCGCAGGTCACCGACGTAGCCGAACATCTCGGAGAGGGGCACCAGCGCCGTGACGACGCGGGCACCGTGACGCTCGTCCATGGACCGGATCTGGCCACGGCGAGAGTTGATGTCGCCGATCACGTCGCCCATGTAGTCCTCGGGCGTGGTGACCTCGACGGCCATCATCGGCTCCAGGAGGACCGGCTTGGCCTTCCGGGCGCCTTCCTTGAAGGCCATCGAACCGGCGATCTTGAACGCGAGCTCGGACGAGTCGACGTCGTGCGCCGCACCGTCGAGGAGCTTCACGCGAACGCCCTGGAGCGGGTAGCCGGCGAGGATACCGAACTCCATGGCCTCCTGGCAGCCGGCGTCGACCGACGGGATGTACTCCCGGGGGACGCGGCCACCGGTGACCAGGTTGACGAACTCGTAGCCCTCGGCCTGCTCGAGCGGCTCGATCGCGATCTGCACCTTGGCGAACTGACCGGAACCACCGGTCTGCTTCTTGTGGGTGTAGTCGATGCGCTCGACGGCCTGACGGATCGTCTCGCGGTACGCGACCTGCGGCTTGCCGACGTTGGCCTCGACCTTGAACTCACGGCGCATACGGTCGACGAGCACCTCGAGGTGCAGCTCGCCCATACCCGCGATGATGGTCTGGCCGGTCTCCTCGTCCGTGTTGACCTGGAAGGACGGGTCCTCCTCGGCGAGACGCTGGATGGCGACACCCAGCTTCTCCTGGTCACCCTTGGACTTGGGCTCGATCGCGACGCGGATGACCGGGGCCGGGAAGTCCATGGACTCCAGGATGACCGGGTTCTTCTCGTCGGACAGCGTCTCACCGGTGGTGGTCTGCTTCAGGCCCATGACGGCGATGATGTCGCCGGCGCCCACCGAGTCGATCTCCTCACGCTTGTTCGCGTGCATGCGGTAGATCTTGCCGATGCGCTCCTTCTTGCCCTTGACGGCGTTCAGCACCGAGGTGCCGGACTCCAGGCGGCCCGAGTAGACCCGGACGAAGGTGAGCTTGCCGAGGTGCGGGTCCGACATGATCTTGAACGCGAGGGCGGCGAGGGGCTCCTCGTCCGAGGCCTTGCGGGAGATCTTGACGGTGTCGTCGCCCGGCTTGGTGCCCTCGATGGACTCGATGTCCAGCGGGGACGGCAGGTACTTGACGACGGCGTCGAGCAGGGGCTGAACGCCCTTGTTCTTGAACGCGGTGCCGCAGAAGATCGGGGTGAAGTCCGAGTTCAGCGTGCCCTTGCGGATCGCGTCCTGCAGCAGCTCGACCGGGATCTCCTCGCCCTCGAGGGCGAGCTCCATGATCTCGTCGCTGTGGTTGGACACGGTGTCGATCAGCTGCTCGCGGTACTCCGCGGCCTGGTCCTGCAGGTCGGCCGGGATGTCGACGATGTCGTACATCTCGCCCTTGGCGGCCTCGGCGGACCAGACCAGCGCCTTCATGCGGACCAGGTCGACAACGCCCTGGAAGTCCGACTCGGCACCGATCGGCAGCTGCATGACCAGCGGGGTGGCGCCGAGGCGGTCCACGATGGTCTTGACGCAGAAGAAGAAGTTCGCGCCCGTGCGGTCCAGCTTGTTGATGAAGCAGATGCGCGGGACGCCGTAGCGGTCAGCCTGCCGCCACACGGTCTCGGACTGGGGCTCGACACCGGCGACACCGTCGAACACCGTCACGGCACCGTCGAGCACGCGCAGCGAACGCTCCACCTCGACGGTGAAGTCGACGTGGCCCGGGGTGTCGATGATGTTGATGGTGTGGTCGGCGTCGTCGACCGTCCAGTGACAGGTCGTCGCGGCCGACGTGATCGTGATGCCGCGCTCCTGCTCCTGCTCCATCCAGTCCATGGTGGCAGCGCCATCGTGGACCTCACCGATCTTGTACGAGACACCGGTGTAGAACAGGATCCGCTCGGTGGTGGTGGTCTTGCCCGCGTCGATGTGCGCCATGATCCCGATGTTGCGGACCTTGGCGAGGTCAAGGGAGGTTGCAGCCATGGTGGCTCGTTCTCTCTCTGTCTAGTGACGGGGTACGGACTACCAGCGGTAGTGCGCGAAGGCCTTGTTGGACTCGGCCATCTTGTGGGTGTCCTCGCGACGCTTCACGGAAGCGCCCAGGCCGTTGCTGGCGTCGAGGATCTCGTTCATCAGGCGCTCGGTCATGGTCTTCTCGCGACGGGCGCGCGAGTAGCCGACCATCCAGCGCAGCGCCAGGGTGCTGGCGCGGCCCGGACGGACCTCGACCGGAACCTGGTAGGTCGCGCCACCGACACGGCGGGACTTGACCTCGAGGGCCGGCTTGACGTTCTCCAGCGCGCGCTTCAGCGTCACGACCGGGTCGGAGCCGGTCTTCTCACGGACGCCCTCAAGGGCGCCGTAGACGATCCGCTCGGCGGTGGAGCGCTTGCCGTGCAGCAGGATCTTGTTGACCAGCTGGGTGACGACCGGGGAGCCGTAGACCGGGTCGATGATGACCGGGCGCTTCGGGGCGGGGCCCTTACGAGGCATTCTTACTTCTCCTTCTTGGCGCCGTAGCGGCTGCGGGCCTGCTTGCGGTTCTTGACACCCTGGGTGTCAAGCGAACCGCGGATGATCTTGTAGCGGACACCAGGAAGGTCCTTCACACGACCACCGCGAACCAGCACGATGGAGTGCTCCTGCAGGTTGTGGCCCTCGCCCGGGATGTAAGCGGTGACCTCGATCCCGCTGGTGAGGCGCACACGGGCGACCTTACGAAGCGCCGAGTTCGGCTTCTTCGGGGTGGTCGTGTACACACGCGTGCAGACCCCACGGCGCTGCGGGGAGCCCTTCAGCGCGGGAGTCTTGTTCTTCTCGACCTTGTCCTGCCGGCCCTTTCGGACCAGCTGCTGGATCGTAGGCACCGTTTCTCCGTTTTCTGTGTGCCAAGGCTTGGTGGAACTAACCTGCGGTGTCACCCTCCACACACGGCCCCGTGGTCGACCCACGCGGTCGGGTGTGTTGGGCTTATTCCGACACGGAATCCCATGAGCTGATGTACAGCGACGGCGCTCTACGCGCGGGGCGCTCGAAGGCGCTCCGGCTCGGCGCGGCGACCGGTGTGCATGCACGCACAAGGACCCGGGGACACCCCAGGCACAAGGTCAGAGCGTACCTAGCGCATCGGGCGCGGTCAAAACAAATGCAACGTCGCAGGTCGTGGCCGTCGACCGGGTGTCGCCGGGGTGTCCCGCGCACGGCCGCCCGGTGTCGGACCGTTCTCCTGCTGCTCTACCACACGCGCGGGGGCGGCGCCACTCGGGACGGTGGCCGGGGCCGCCGCCGAACGGGTGCCGGACGGGTGCCCGCGCGGTCAGCCGAAGAACAGCAGCGCCAGCAGGATCAGCCCCCAGAACGAGATCGACAGCCAGCCGAAGACGAGCCCGGTGACGGCCATGCCGTCGCCCTCCTCGTCCCGCTCCGCCACCTGCCGCCGTCCGAGGTGCCCGGTGATCACGGCCGGCACGCCCAGCAGCCCGCCGGTCGGCAGGCAGGCCAGGCCCAGCACCAGCGAGGTCACCGCCATGGCGTTGGTCCGTCGGGGTGGCGGCGGGGCCAGGAAGGTCGGCGGCACCACGGCCGCGGCGGCCGGCGGCGCCATCGGGACCGCCATCGGGGTCACCATCGGCCCGGCCGGCAGGTCGGCGACCAGCCGGGCGAGCTGGCCGTACGTCTGCGCGCCGCTCGCCGCCTCGAAGCGCTCGCCGTACTCGGCGGCGCTGAGCCGGCCCTCGGCGAAGGCGGCCTTCAGCACGTCCACCGTCCGCTCGCGGTCGGTGTTGGCCGCGCGCATCGCGGTCGGCGGCACCGCCGCCTGGGGCATCGCGGGCTGATGCGTCGTGGGCTGCGGCATCGGGGGCGGCGGCATCGGGGGCGGCGCGGCCGGTGCGGGCGGCTTGGCCATCCCGGAACCCTGCTCACCCCACGGCTGTACGGCCATCCGCCACCTCCCGGTTCCCCCGCCCGCCCAAGGCTTCTCCAGCCCTCACTGACTCTCATAGTGCAGGACGAACAGGGCGCCTGAGTAGTTGCCATTTCCCCGGATTCACCGGGATTCGTACGCGATGCGATCCTCCCGCCTCCTCCGCTTCACCCGTTTGGTCCAGACACGCCCGGGGCATCGGCACAGGAGACAGGCCCGGCCGGACGGTGGCAGGCTGTCGTCGGGCCGATGTCGATCATGAAACGATCATCAGCCGGACCAGCCCGCCCACCAGCAGAGAAGGCCGCCATGCAGGCGTCAGCGCCGCCGCCGTCCCCCGTCCCCGCCGTCCCCGCGGCCGTCCCCTCCGCCGTCTCCATCCAGGGGCTGTGGAAGCACTTCGGCACCCAGGCCGCCGTCGCCGGCCTCAGCCTGGAGCTGCCGACCGGGGCGTTCATCGGACTGGTCGGCCCCAACGGCGCCGGCAAGACCACCACCCTGTCGATGGTCACCGGCCTGCTCCGGCCCGACCAGGGCACCGTCCTCGTCCACGGCGCCGACGTCTGGGCCGACCCGGTCGCCGCCAAGGCCCGGATCGGCATCCTCCCCGAGGGCCTGCGGATGTTCGAGCGGCTCAGCGGCCGCGAACTCCTGCAGTACAACGGCCGGCTCCGCGGCCTGCCCGGCGCCGAGGTCGACCGCCGCGCCGAGGAGCTCCTCGCCGTCCTCGACCTCGCCGGCCACGCCGACAAGCTGGTCGCCGACTACTCCACCGGCATGCGCAAGAAGATCGGCCTCGCCGCCGCCCTGCTGCACAACCCGGACGTGCTCTTCCTCGACGAGCCCTTCGAAGGCGTCGACCCGGTCTCCGCGCAGACCATCCGCGGCGTCCTCAAGCGGTACGCGGCGGCCGGCTCCACCGTCGTCTTCTCCAGCCACGTCATGGAACTCGTCGAGCAGCTCTGCGACTGGGTCGCCGTGGTCAACACCGGCCGGGTCATCGCCCACGGCCCGCTCGACACCGTCCGCGGCGACCGCAGCCTGCACGAGGCCTTCCTCGACCTGATCGGCGTCCGCGAGGACGACGGCCAGTCCCTCGGCTGGCTCGGCGGGGGCGAGCGGTGAGCCCCTCCCCCGCGCCGGCCCCGGCCGCGACCGTACCGGGGCTCCCCGACGACCGGACCGTGGTCCGCACCCTCGTCTCGCTCAAGCTCCGGCTGCTCCGCAACGGCCTGCGCCGCAACCGCGGCCGCGCCGTCCTGTACGCCCTCGGCGCCGTCCTCGGCGTGCTGTTCGCCGCCGGGATCGCGCTCGCCGTCGCCATGCTGAGCAACGCCGCCGACCGCGGCTCGGCCGGCGACGCCGGGGTCGTCCTCACCGCCGCCCTCGCCGTCGGCTGGGCGGCGATCCCGCTCTTCCTGTTCTCCAGCGACGAGAGCGCCGACCCGACCCGGCTCACCATGCTGCCGCTGCGCCCCGGCCCGCTGCTGCGCGGCTCGCTGCTCGCCTCGCTGCTCGGCCCGGGGCCGCTGACCAGCCTGATCCTGCTGACCGGCGCCGCGATATCCGGCGCGGACGGCGCCGCCTCGGCGGTCGCCGGGGTGCTCGGCGTCCCGCTCGCCGTGCTCACCGTCGTCGTCCTCTCCCGCTCGGTCGCGGCCGGCAACGCCCGGCTGCTCTCCAGCCGGCGCGGCAAGGACTTCGCCATCTTCGGCGGCCTGCTGTTCGCGCTGCTGGTGCAGATCGCCAACGTCGGCTCGCAGAGCGTCTTCGGCAAGCCCGGTGAACACGGCCTCGACCTCAGCCCGCTCGCCCCGGTCGCCGCCGTCCTGCGCTGGATCCCGCCGGTCGGCGCGGTCGACGCCGCCCGCACCGCCGGCGAGGGCGACTACCCGCTCGCCGCGCTGCAGCTGGCCACCACCGCCGCCCTGCTCGTCCTCCTGCTGCGCTGGTGGCGCAACAGCCTCCAGCAGCTGATGGTCACCGCCGACGCCTCCACCCTGGAGGTCGTCCGCGGCGTCGAGGGCTCCCGGCGCGGCTGGCGCTTCCTGCCCGAGGGCCGGGTCGGCGCCGTGATGCAGCGCCACCTGCGGTACGCCTGGCGGGAACCGCGGGCCAAGGCCGCCGTCTTCACCAGCATCGGGATGACGCTCGTCATCTGCGTGCTGTCGATGGTCCAGGGCTGGGCGACGGTCTACCTGGTCGCGATGACCGGGATGTTCCTCGGCCTGCAGATGCTCAACCTGTTCGGCATGGACGGCTCGGCGTTCTGGATGGTCGCCGCCACCCTGCTCACCCCCGCCGACGCCCGCGCCGAACTGCGCGGCCGCGCGTACGCGATCCTCTCCTACGCCGTCCCGGTCACCCTGGTGCTCTCCGCCGTCCTCGCCGCCGTCACCGGCGACTGGGCCGGCCTGCCCTCGGCCCTCGGCCTGGCGTTCGCCCTGCTCGGCAGCGGCCTCGCGATCGGCGCGGTGCTCAGCGTGCTCGCGCCGTACACCATGCCGGCCGACAACAACCCGATGCGCAACGCCGCCCCCGGCCAGGGCGGCCTGGTGATGCTCAACAGCTTCGGCTCGATGTTCGGCAGCGCCCTGGTCGCCGGCCCGGTCATCGGCTACCTCGCCTGGGCCCTCGCCACCGACGCCCCCACCTGGCCCGTCCTCCTGGCCGGCCCCCTCTACGGCGCCCTGGTCGCCGTCCTCGGCCTCCGCCTCGCCGCCGGCCGCCTCCTGGAACGCCTCCCCGAGATCCTCACCAAGGCCGTCGAACGCTGACCCCTTCCCCGATCCCCGCCCCGGCGGCCCCTCCCACCCAGGAGGGGCCGCCGCCGTCTTCCCGCCCCACTCCGCGCCCCCATCGAAGCGGGAGCTGCCGCGGTCCGTCGGCGTCCGCCCGGGGCGAAGCCCCCCGGGCTTCGGCGAGGCGTGGGTGCTGGGGGCGGGTCCGGCATCATGGGGAGGAGGTATGGGAGCCCGGAGGTAGGCGGCGTGGGTAGGCGGAAGCAGGGTGGCGGCGGCGGGGACGCCGGGGGGCTGGTGGAGCAGGCGGTGCGGGCCGTGGTGGTGGCGCCGGAGGAGGGGCTTGACCTCGCGCTGGACACCGGGGCCTCGCTGCTGGCGGCCTCGCCCGGGCAGTGGCCGGCGGTGAGCCGGGCGGTGCTGGGGTACGCGGACACCGCCGTCGGCCGGTGCTGGGCGGCGGGCTGGCGGCCGGCCGATCTGGTGCGGGTGGTGCGGCGCGAGCTGAAGCCGGTGCACCTGGCGCTGGCCGTGGACCTGATCGCCGCCGAGAACCGCCGCTACCCCGCGGCCGCGCCGGACCGCCGCTGGCAGGAGCAGCTGCGCGAGCTGGAGGCGGCCGTCTGGTGGCCGTCGGACGAGGCGTTCCTGGCCGGGTTCGCGCAGCGGCACCGGCTGGACCGGTTCGCGCTGGCCACCGTGCTGCTGGAGCTGGTGCGCAGCTGGGGCCGGCTGCCGCCGATCTCGCCGGTGGGTCCGGCGCCGGGGCAGCAGGGGCAGGTGCGGCGCCGGGAGGCGCGGGGCCCGGTCGCCGGGGAGCCGCGGATGCTGTCCCGGATCCGGGCGCTGCTGGCGAAGGCCGAGTCCACCGAGTACCCGGAGGAGGCCGAGGCGCTGACCGCGAAGGCGCAGCAGCTGATGGCGCAGCACAGCATCGACGAGGCGCTGCTGGCCGTCGACGGCGCCGACCGGAACGCGCCCGGCGCGCTGCGGATCGGCGTGGACAACCCGTACGAGGGCCCGAAGACGATGCTGCTGGACGCGGTCGCGGCGGCGAACCGGTGCCGGGTGGTGTGGGCGAAGGAGTTCGGCTTCTGCACCGTGATCGGCTTCGACGCCGACCTCGACGGCGTGGAGCTGCTGTACACCTCGCTGCTGGTGCAGGCGACGCACGCGATGCAGCAGGCCGGCGGCCGTCAGCACCTGGACGGGGCCTCGCGCACCAAGGCGTTCCGGCAGTCGTTCCTGGTGGCGTACGCGGCGCGGATCCGCGAGCGGCTGACCGAGGCGACCGAACGGACCACCAGTGACGCGGCGGCCGGCCGGCACCTGCGCGAGGACGGCACGGCCGAGCAGCTGACGCCGGACGAGCGGCTGCTGCCGGTGCTGGCGGCCCGTTCCGCCGCGGTGGACGACGAGGTGGGCCGGATGTTCCCGAAGCTGGTGTCGCAGCGGGTGCGGGTGAGCGACGGCGAGGGCTGGGCGGCGGGCCGCGCGGCGGCGGACCGGGCGGCCCTGCACGGCCGGGCCGGGGAGATCCGCCGCTGAGTTCCGGGCTACTGGTACAACAACCCGGGGTAGGACAGCGCACGGCGGGACGGCACGGGGCCGGAGAGCAGAGGGGCGGGCAGCGGTGGGCGAGGAGACGGGGTACCGGGACCGGGTGCGCGGGGCGCTGCTCGCCGGCGCGGTCGGGGACGCGCTGGGCTGGCCGGTGGAGTTCCAGCGGCTGGACCAGATCCGGGAGCGGTTCGGCCCGGACGGCGTGACCGGTCTGCCCGGCGGCGGCCTGGTCGCCGAGGTGACCGACGACACCCAGATGACGCTGTTCACCGCCGAGGGCCTGATCCGGGGCTTCGTCCGGGGCTGGTCGGGCGGCGGCGGTTCGGTGCCGGAGGCGGTGCACGGCGCCTACCGCCGCTGGCTGCTCACCCAGCAGCAGGGCGCGCCGGACCGGGAGCCGCTGGCCCGCCCGTACGACGGGTGGCTACTGCGCGAGCCGTTCCTGTACGCGCGGCGGGCGCCGGGCAACGCCTGCCTGACCGGGGTGAAGTACCACCCGGTGTTCGAGGCGCCGGTGGCGCTGGGCGGGCCGGGGCCGATCAACGCGCACTCGAAGGGCTGCGGCACGGTGATGCGGTCGGCGCCGTTCGGGCTGGGCCGGCTGGGGGTGGAGCAGTCGTTCGGGCTGGCCGCGCAGTGCGCGCAGCTGACCCACGGGCATCCGACCGGCTACCTGGCGGCGGGCGCGTTCGCGGCGCTGGTGGAGCGGCTGGCAGGCGGGACGGAGCCGTGGGCGGCGGTCGGCGAGACGGTGGAGCAGACCCGGGAGTGGCCGGCCTCGAAGGAGACCGTGCAGGCGCTGGCCCGGGCGGTGCGGGTGGCGCAGGAGGCGGAGCCCTCGGCGGAGGCCGTGGAGCGGGTGGGGCTGGGCTGGATCGCCGAGGAGTGCCTGGCGATCGCGGTGTACTGCCTGCTGGCGACGGCCGACCGGCCGGACCCGGCCCGGTCGGCGCTGCTGATGTCGGTGAACCACTCGGGCGACAGCGACTCGACCGGGGCGGTCTGCGGGAACCTGGTCGGCGCGGCGTACGGCGCCTCGGCGCTGCCCCTCGACTGGGCGGAGGCGGTGGAGGGCCGGGACACCCTGCTGCGGACGGCGGACGACCTGCTGGTGCTGTTCGGCAGCCGCGAGCCGGGCCATCCGGCGCTCGGGGACCGCTACCCCGCCTGGTGAGCGGCCCCGGCGCCTACCGCGCCGCCGGGTCGGTGACCTGGCCGAGGAAGAGCGGCCGCCCGGTGGCGGTGTCCCGGACCAGGAACAGGAACGGCCGGTCGACGTGCAGCTGGACGGGGCTCCTGGGCGCCTTCGCGGTCACCGCCTCGGCGACGACGCCGCTGCCGGCCGCCGCCACGGTGCCCTGCTCGTCGACCTGGACGGTGGCCTTCTGCCGCACGGTGGCGATCCGCAGGCGTTCGCCGGTGCCCGGCCCGGGGATGCCGGAGAGGTCGGCGTCGCCCTCGAACGCGGCCCGCACGCCGAGCGCCCGCAGGGCGGGCGTGAGTTCGTTCGCGGTGTCGAAGTGGAACTTCGGCAGGGTGAGGTCGACGGTCCGTTCGGCGAGCGAGCCCAGGATGAGGTCCAGCTGCGCCTGGTCGAGGCCCTTGCGGAACGCGTCGTAGCCGCCCTGCGCGGGCACCACCACGTCCATCGCCAGGGTGCCGCCCGCGTACGGGAGTTCGACGGCCTGCCAGGGCTGGCCGAGGATGCCGCCGAAGCCCTCGGCGTAGCGGAGCGGCTCGTTCTGGGCCATCGTGGGGACGGGCGCCTCGGTGCCGTCGAGGCGGTGGAACGGCCGGTCGGCGGTGTGCGCGGGCTTGAACGGGGTGGCCCAGTCCGCCTTGAGGTAGAGCGCGTCGGTGAGCACGAGCCGGGTGTCGGCGTTGAACTGCCCCTGGCCGAAGAGGTCCTTGATCCGGCCCTCGGTGGCCTTGGCGACCGCGGCGTTGACGGTCTTCCGGGCGTCCTCCGGGTCCTTGCGGAAGTCGACGGTGTGCACGCCGGTGTCGAAGGCGGCGGCGAGGACGCCGAGGTAGCGCTGGTCGAGCGGGAAGTCGCGCTGCGCCCACAGGTCGTCGGCCTGCCTGAGCACCGGCCCGCCCTTGCCCTTCCCGGCGCCGTTCCCGGCGCCCGCGCGGCGGAGGGCGCCGGTGGCGAGCGCGTACTGCTCGGGGGTGAGCCCGGTGTGCAGGGCCTTGGCGAGTTCGTCGGCGGTGGCGCCGCGCGCGCCGGGCAGCACCATGGCGAGCGCGGTGGCCAGGCCGGCCGGGGAGAGCACCAGGTTGCGGCCGGCGGCGGCCGGGTCGGCGGTCAGGGTGTGCAGCAGGTCGAGGCCGAAGGCGCCGGTGGCGGTGGCGGTGGCCGCGACCTGGGCGGGGTCGGCGGGCGGCAGCGAGGCGGGGGCGTCGGCCCGGACCACGGTCGCGGTGCCGGTGGAGCCGCAGGCGGTGAGCAGCGCCGCGCAGCAGAGCAGCGCCGCCGCGGGGCGTCGGGTACGGACGGGCATGGCTGACCTCGGCCCCTCGGGTCGCGGCGCGGGCCGGTGCCCGCGTCTCGGTGCCGGTTCGACGTGACGCGGACGGTACCGGTTCCCGGCGGGGCGACCGCGCACCGCCGCACGCCCGGGCGCGTCAGTCCCAGAGCGCGCCGAACTCCAGCAGCTCGTCCCGGTGCTCGATCCGCTCCACCCACTCGGCCGGCCAGGCCCGCGCGCCCAGGTGGGCCCCGGCGAAGGCGCCGGTGAGGCAGGCGATCGAGTCGGAGTCCCCGGAGGAGTACGCGGCCCGCCGGACGGCCGCCACCGGGTCCTCGGGCAGCAGCAGGAAGCAGAGCAGCCCGGTGGCGAGCGCCTCCTCGGCGATCCAGCCCTCGCCGGTGGCCAGGCACGGGTCGGCCTCGACGTCGGGCGCGGCCAGCGCGGCGGTGAGCCGGTCGAGGACGGCCAGGCAGTCGTCCCAGCCGCGGGCGATGAACGCCTCCGCCGTCCGGTACTGCGAGTGGTCGACGAGGTCGCCGAGCCAGAACCGGTCGTAGCGGGTGCGGTTGGCCAGCGCGTACGCCCGCAGCACGGCGGGCAGGCCGGCCGGCGGCAGGCCCTCGGCGAGCTTGCGGACGGCGTACGCGGTGAGGTCACTGGCGGCGAGCGCGGTGGGGTGGCCGTGGGTGAGGCCGGACTGGAGCTGGGCGGCGCCGGCGGCCTGGGCCGGCGTCAGGCCGCGGACCAGGCCGATCGGGGCGACCCGCATGTTGGCGCCGCAGCCCTTGGAGCCGACGTCGCTGGCGAGCTGCCAGCGGACCCCAGGCGAGCTGAGCCGCTGGCAGGACCGCAGACAGGTCATCCCGGGGGCGCGGGTGTTCGACGGCGAGCGCCACCAGTCGACGAACTCCTCGCGCACCGGCCGTTCCAGCCGCAGCGGGGTGAGCGGGCCGCGGTCCAGCGCGGTGCGCAGGCCACGGGCCAGCGCGAGCGTCATCTGGGTGTCGTCGGTGACCAGCGCGCGCTCCGGCAGCGGCAGCCGCCGCCAGTCCGGCCACTGCCACGCGATCGTCTCGACGTCCGAGAACTCGGTGCCCTTGCCCAGCGCGTCCCCGATCGCCAGCCCCAGCAGTGCCCCCGTCGCCCTGTCGCCCACGGCCCGGTCCCCCTTCGCGTCACACCTCGACCAGCAGCTCCTCCAGCCCCCGGATCACGTAGCCCGGGCGCCAGACCGGCTCGCGGACCAGGCGCAGGCCCGGGGCCCGGTGCAGCAGGGTGCCGAAGGACTCGACGAGCTCGATTCTGGCAAGCGGCGCGCCGAGACAGAAGTGGATTCCGGCGCCGAAGGTGATGTGCGGGTTGTCGGCGCGGCCGAGGTCGAGGCGGTCGGGGTCGGCGAAGCGCTCGGGGTCGCGGTTGGCGGAGCCGAACAGCAGGGCGACCTCGGAGCCGCGCGGGACGGTGACGCCGCGGACCTCGATGTCCTCCAGCACCCAGCGCTCGAACATCTGCAGCGGGGTGTCCCAGCGCATCAGCTCCTCGACGGCGGTGGGCAGCAGCCCGTCGACGTCGGCGCGCAGCCGGGCCAGCTCCCCGGGGTTGCGGAAGAGCGCCCACCAGCCGTTGCCGGTGGTGTTGACGGTCGCCTCGTGGCCGGCGTTGAGCAGCAGGACGCAGGTGGAGATCATCTCCTGCTCGCTGAGCGCGTCGGAGCCCTCCTGCGCCTGGATCAGCGCGGTGACCAGGTCCTCGCCGGGGGCGGCGCGGCGGGCCCGGATGAGCTCGCGCAGGTAGTCGGAGAACTCGATGCTCGCGGTGACGGCCCGGCGGGCGGTCTCCTCGCTCGGGTTGAGCTCGAACATCCCGGTGATGTCGGCGGACCAGGGGCGCAGCAGGTGCCGGTCGGACTCCGGGACGCCGAGCATCTCGGCGATCACCGCGACCGGCAGCGGCTCGGCGACGGTGGCGATCAGGTCGCCGCCGCCGTCCGCGAGCAGTCCGTCGACGAGTTCGCCGGCGAGCCGGTGGACGGTGGGGCGCAGGCCCTCGACCATCCGCGGGGTGAAGGCCTTGGCGACCAGCCGGCGGATCCGGGTGTGGTCCGGGGCCTCCAGGTCGAGCAGCCCGTGGTCGTTGAGGGTGTGGAAGGGCTCGTGGGCCGGGTCGGGCGCGGTCCGGCCGAACTCCTCGTGGCCGAACCGGTGGGTGTAGGTGCGGCCGAGCCGGCGGTCCCGGAGCAGCGCGCTGACGTCCTCGTGGCGCGAGACCAGCCACTGGTTCGTGGGCGCGTAGTAGGTCACCGGGGCCTGCTCGCGCAGTTCGGCGTACGCGTCGTAGGGGTGGGCCACGAAAGCCGCCGACCAGGGGTCGAACTTCGCCGTCGTCGTCATGGGTCGATCACTCCTGGCCGTGAGGGGGAGCCGGAAGGATCATCGTACGCATGCGCTCCGTCCGGCTCCGTCCGGTGTCTCGCACCCCGTCAGCTCGCGCTCCGGGAGGTCACACCCTGTCAGGTCGCATCCCGTCAGCTCGGGCGGTTCAGCCGGATGCTGCCGCGCGCCGCCCGGCCGTCGAACAGCCGCGGGTCGACCGGGCGGGGCGGCTGGGACGGCCGGGGCGGGACGGCGCCCGGCGGCGTCAGCGCGATCGCGTCCCGCCCTTCCAGCGCCGCCCGCCAGGTGTGCAGGTCCGGCCTGGTCCCGTACGCCCCGCCCGCCTGCTCCCAGACCCGGCGGACCATCGCCGCGCTCCGGTCCGCCAGCACCCCCGGCAGCGGCTCGAACGGCTGCCCGGGCGTCAGGTACGGGTCCTGCGCCAGGGTCCGGCCGATCAGCAGCGCCGCCTTGTAGCGGTCGCTGTCCACGGTGGCCGCGCTGCCGTGCGGGGAGAGCGGGTCCGCCCAGTCGGGCGTGTCCGCCTGCTCCAGCACCGGGGCCGCCCCGATCCGGCGGATGCCGTCGCAGTCCAGCAGGTACACGGCCGGCTCGGGCCGCACCGTCCACAGCACGTTGGCGTGCGAGAGGTCGCCGATCACCAGCCCCCGCCGGTGCAGCCGCCCGACCAGCCCCACCACCTCCAGCAGCAGGGCCAGCCGCTGCTCCGGGTCCGGGCGGAGCACGCCCTGGGTGGCGGCGCGCGGCGGGTAGAGCAGGTACTGCGCCTCGGTGAGCTTGCGCGCGCCGGCGCCGGTCAGCCAGGTCATGGCCGGCGGCGCCTCCCGCATCAGGAAGCCGACGCAGCGCGGGCCGTCGACCACCCGGCAGAGCGGCCAGGCGGTCTGCGCGTCCAGCCGATCCCGGTCGGCCGCGGGCAGCCCGTGCCGCAGGGCGACCAGTTCGGTCAGGGCCCGGCCGTTGACCTTCCCGGGGTCGAGGTAGTGCTTGAGCAGCAGGCCGGGGTAGCCGTCCAGCCGCTGCACCCGGCCCTGGCCGCCCCGGCCGGCCTCGTCGCCGAGGTTCAGCAGCGCCAGGTCGACGTCGAAGCCGTGGGCCAGCGCGGTGGCGATGTCGGGGGCCCGCTCCGGGGTGCTCATGCGGTGGCCTCCCAGAGGCAGACGACCGAGCGGTCGTCGTCGTAGCTGCGCACCCGGACCTGGGCCTGCCAGAGGAAGTCGGCCAGGCCGGGGATCTCCGCGCCGCCCCAGTGCGCCCGCAGGAAGTCCCGCAGCTCGCGCTCCTTGAGCACCGGGAGCGAGAGGCCGTCGGTGCAGAGCACCAGCAGGTCGCCGGGCAGGGTGTCGGCCAGCAGCCGGGCCCGGACGTGCTCGTACGCCTCGGGCAGGCAGTGCGTGCCGGTGCTGATCAGCGCGCCGTCCTCGTCGCCCGCGTCGAGGTCGGACCACTCGTCCTCGCGCAGCCGCAGCAGGCCGCCGTCGCCGACCGCGACGAAGCCCCGGACCCGCAGGTCCGGGTCGGCCGGGACCAGCAGGGCGCGCAGGGTGGTCGAGTAGGCCTTGGGCGGCAGGCCGCGCTGGGTGGCCTCCTGGGCGAGTTCCACCGCCGCGGCGGCGACGATCTGGCCCGTCAGCATGGCGAACTCGGCCTCGGCGCCGGCCCGCAGCTGGGCCAGCAGGGTCTCCGCGCGGCCGGCCACCTGCTTGGCCAGCAGCCGGACGATCCCGTTGGAGCCGTGGTGGGAGTACGGCTGGGAGCCGACGCCGTCGGCGACCGCGACCAGCAGCAGGTCGCCGATCCGGGTGACCAGGGCGGCGTCCTGGCGGCACTCGGCGGCGTAGCGGTGCGAGTCGCCGCGGACCGAGGCGGCGCGGACGGTGACCGGGCCGAACCGGCCGCCGTCCACCACGGTGTCGGGCAGCAGGGCGCCGAACAGGTCGGTGCCGACGGCGGGGATGTCGGTCGGCTCGGCCGGGTAGGCCGGGGGCTTGCGGCCGACGTGCGGCAGCGGGGTGCCCTGCTCCCGGGGCGAGGCGGGCCGGACGGCCGGCCCGGCGACGGACGGGTCGGCGCCGTACTGCTCGTCGCCGGACTGCTCGTCGCCGTACTGGTCGTTCGCGACGACGGCGGGCGGTGCGACGGCGGGCGGCTCGGCGCTGTACGGCTCGGTGACGCGCGGTGCCATGACGACCGACCCGACGGCGGACGGGTCGGTGACGGCCGCGGGCACGACCGGGCCGCCGACCGCCGGCACCGGATCGGCCCGGGGCCCGCGCGCGGCGGACGGCCCGGGGCCGACCGGGCGGGGCAGGAACCCGTCCGGCACGGTGGGCCCGGGCGCGGCCCGCCCCGCGGAGTCGCGGTCGACCGAGGCCGGCGGCGCCTCCAGCCCGTCCTCGTAGACGGACATGGCGAAGTCGATCGCGTCGCCGCTCCACCCCGCCCTGGGGTCCGCCGCCCCGCCGTGCGGCCCGCCGACCGGGTTGTCGTACTGGTTCATCCCGCGGCCCGGCTCAGAGCTTGTCGAGCGAGACGGCGGTGAACCCGGGCACGTGGTCGTCGACCTGGAGGCTCATGCCCTGCCCGGCCGCGGTCGCCCCGCTCACCGAGCGGACGATCGACCGGGTCAGGCTGGCCGCGAACTCGCGCAGCGCGGGCGCCGGGTCGGCGTTCCCGTCCTCCTGCATGAACGCCTTGAAGGTCGCGACCCGCGCGATCACCCCGCGGTCCGCCTGGCCGATGCCGAAGGCGATGATGTGCGGCCGGAACGCGGCGGCGAGCAGGTCCTGGTAGGGCTGCTCCCAGTCCTCGTCGGTCGGCACGCCGTCGGAGAGGAAGAACACCACCGGGCGGTAGACGTCGTGGCCCTCCGCCTTCAGCTGCTCGACGTCCCGCTCGATCGCCTGCCGGAGCAGGCCGAAGGCGTTGCCGAAGGAGGTCAGGCCGGAGGCCTCCAGGGCGGGCAGCTCGTCGAGGTCGCTGAGGTCGACCAGCGGCTGCAGCTCATTGGCGTCGGTGGAGAAGCCGATCAGCCCGAACCGGGTCTTGTCGGCGATGGTCGGGTTGGTGCTGATCTCCTGGTGGAGGGCGTACAGGGCCTTGTTGAGGGTGTCGATGTCGGCGCTCATCGACCCCGACTCGTCGCACACGGCGTAGAACGGGAGGATCTGCACTGCACTTCTCCATTCGTTGGGTCGGGTCAGCCGGGGTACCGGATCAGCCGGTGTAGAAGTAGATCTCCAGCGAGGCGTGCCGGGGGTTGTCCGCCAGCGAGATGAAGTCCCGGGTGGTCGTCCCCTGGAACATGTCCGGACGGGCCTGCGCGAGCAGCCCGTTGACGGCGTGGGCGTAGGCCTGGCCGACGCCCGGGTCGCGGTTGCTGCCGAAGGTGAGCACCACGGCGGCCTGCCGGCCGGCGTACCGCTCGGTGGCCTTGCGGATCTGCGCGGCCAGGCCGGCGGTGTCCGAGGAGTCCCCGGTCACGTCGACGGTGACCGGGTCGTGCTCGACGCCGCGCGGCGCGGTCGGGGTGGGGGTCGGCCGCGGCGTGGCGCTGGCGGTGGCGCTCGGGGTCGCGGTCGGGGTGGCGGCGGCCCGTTCGGCGGCCACCGGGTCGCCCTGGTCGCCCATCGCGACCAGGGCCAGCACCAGCAGCATGTCGGCGAACAGCCAGCCGGCCAGGTGCACGCCGCGCAGCCGCGGCCGCCCGGTCCGGAACCGGTCCCTCATCGGCCCTGCCCCCGGACCGGCACCTCGTCCAGCTCCAGCAGCGTCTGGTCGTCCAGGTCGACCGGCCCGGCCGCCGGGGCGGCGGGCGTCGGCCGGTCCCGGACCCCGCCGGCGTCCACCGGGGAGGTCTTCGCCATCACCACGCCCGGCGCCCCGGCCGGGCCGGCGAACGCCCGGGCGGCGTCCAGCCGGTCCGCCGCCGCGGTGGCCGCCGAGGCGGCGGCGGCCACCCGGTCGGCCATCGCCGCGACCTCGCGGGTCAGCCCGTCGATCCGCTCCAGCAGCCGGCCGCTGAGGTCGGCGACGGTCTCCGCGCCGGTGGTGAAGCCGCGCTGGGCGACCGCGAGGTCGCGCACCGCGTCCTCCACCCGCTCGCCCGCGCCGGCCAGTTCGGTGCCGACCCGGTCGGTGGCGGCGCGGACCAGCTCGGCCGCCTCGACCGCCTGCTTCCCGCTGCGGTGGACCAGGTCGCCGGTGGCCGCGGCGCCGTCCCGGACGGTCTCGGCGAGCCGGTCGCCGCCGTCCCGGACCGTGCCGGCGAGCCGCTCGCCGCTCTCCCGGACGGCCTGGCCGATCCCGTCGACCGCCTGCTCGATGCCGTCGACGGCGCGGCGCAGCGGGTCGACCGCCGCGCCCGCCTCGGCCAGCCGCTCCTTGGCGCCGGTCACCGACTGCTCGACCACCAGGGCGGCCGCGCCGAGGTCGCGCTGGGTGTCGGCGGCCTGCCGGCCGAGCCGTTCCAGGGTCTCCGCCGCGCCGGTGAGCTCGGCGACGAAGCGCTGCGGCGAGGCCCGGCGGCGCTCGTTCAGCACCACCTGGGCCCGGGTCAGCACCGGGGCCAGGGCGGCCAGCAGCTCCTCCGCCTCCCCGGCCGCCGCCGCCTCGCGGCGCTCGGCCCCGGCCTTGCGCAGGCCGTGCGCGACCGAGAACCCCAGCAGCAGCGCGATGAACACGGAGGCGGACAGCGCGATGTCGCCGAAGGTGGCCCAGCCGGGCAGCCGGCCCTCGAAGCCGGTCTGCCAGAGCTGGAGGAACGGGCGCCCCGCCTGCTTGGCGTCCGCGCCGATCAGCGCCTGGTAGGCGCTGGTGGCCTGCATCAGGCCGAGCCAGGTGACCAGCAGCGGGACGAACACCAGGCCGCCGAGGGCGACTTCGACCCAGGACCAGAACCGCTGCTCGGGCCGCGGCCGGACCGCCGCCCGGACGCTCTCCGGCCGGACGAAGCTGTGCACCAGGTCGAGGTCCGCCCACCGGTCCAGGTCGCCGGTGCCGGAGAGCGCCAGGCCCAGCTCCTTGAGCTCCTCCTGACGGTGCGCCAGGCCGGGCCGGTCCGCCAGGTCGCGCAGCTCGCCCCCGATCGCATGGCGGTCCAGCAGTCGGCCTGAGGTCATGAGGGCTCCTTCGTACGCGCCGCCGCGGGGAGTGGACGCCCGGGACCGGTGCGATGTGCGGGCGCGTCGCCCGTGCAGCCTCCCCCGGTGGCCGAATCCGGCCACGCCGCTCCGCGCGGCAGCGTAGCGCAGAACCGGCCACCGGGACCTGGCACTTCGTCCAGCGGATACCTATTCGTCACCGAACCGCGCGGCGGCGAACCGTGCGCCGCGGCCGCGCCCCGGGCGGTCAGACGTACCGGGCGACCAGCCGGCGGACCAGGGCCGGCAGGGCGGCCGAGATCGGCTCGCGGATCACCTCGTCGGCCGCCTCGTCGAACGGGGTCGGCTCGCCGTTGACCACGATCAGCCGGGCGCCGGTCTTCACCGCGTTGTACGGCAGCGCCGCCACCGGGAAGACCTGCAGGCTGGTGCCGACGGCGATGAACAGCTCGCACGCCTTGCTGATCGCGTCGGCCTGCTGGAGCACCTCCGGGTCCAGGTTCTCGCCGAACATCACGGTGCGCGGCCGCAGCACCCCGCCGCAGTCCCGGCACGGCGGGTCCGGCTCGCCCGCCGCCACCCGGTCCAGGACCTCCGTGGTCGGGCCGGTCGCCCGGCAGTCCACGCACTGCACCTGCCGTGCGGTGCCGTGCAGTTCGAGCACCTTGCGCGGGGTCTGGCCGGCCCGCTGGTGCAGCCCGTCGACGTTCTGGGTCAGCACCCGCAGCGGCAGCCCGGACCGCTCCAGGCCGACCAGCGCGCGGTGCCCGGCGTTCGGCTCGGCGGCCAGCGCGCCGGTCTCGGCGCGCATCCGCCAGGCCCGGCGGCGGACCTCCGGGTCCTCCAGGTACGGGCCGATGGTGACCAGGCGCTGCGCGTCCGGGTCGCGCTGCCAGAGGCCGTTCGGGCCGCGGTAGTCGGGGATGCCGGAATCGGTGGAGATCCCGGCACCGGTGAGCACGGCGATCAGCGGTCGCTTGGCGTTCATGGCCACGGACGGTACGGGCTCGCACCGTCCGGCCGCCACCGATAATCGTCCGGCGCTCAGGCCAGGGCCGGACGCCGGCCGGCGCCGAAGCCCGCCAGCGGGGCCAGCGCCAGCAGGTAGCAGACGGCGGCCACCGGGATGAACGCCAGGTCGGCCGCGGTCAGCACGGTCCCGGCGAGCATCAGCACCGGGCTCCACCAGCGCAGCACCCGCCCGGCCCCGACCGAGGCGGCCACCAGCAGCGCCAGCAGGCCCACGTAGAACAGCAGCGGGCCCACCGAGTAGAAGACCGGCAGCACCCCCGGCCGGCTCTGCAGCTCGTCGAACAGCCGGTGCTGGTCGGCCTTGTCCACCGCCACCGCCCCGACGTACAGGTCGATCCCGATCTGCCCCAGCGAGGCGGCCAGCCCCGCGAACGCCACCGCCAGCGCGGCCCGGAGCCCCGCCCGGCCCCCGGCCGTCCGGCGCGGCCCGGACGCCCGCCCCAGGGCGGCCAGCACCGGGGCGAACAGCGCCAGCCCGAGCAGCATCAGCGTGTGGCCGACCAGCCAGCCGGGTCCGGGTTCGCGCGATCCGTCCAGCAGCCGGATGCCGCCGTACAGCGCCATCAGCACGGGGGCGCCGACGACGGCGAGGGCGGTCAGGCGGGTGGGCTGCGAGGTGTCCATGGTGTGCTCCCGACGAAGGGCCCGCGAGTGCGGGGGTCCGTGATCCGACACCCCGGATCCTGTCCGCCGCACCCCTCGTCGCGGATCGCCCGTACCGGCGAACCCCGGGCCTCCCCCGCGCGGGGGAGCCGGCGAGGCGGGCGGGCTCAGCCCTCGCCCGCCACCACCGCGCCCGCCTCGTACGCGAACACCACCGCGTGCACCCGGTCCCGCAGCCCCAGCTTGGCCAGCACATTGCTGACGTGGGTCTTCACGGTGTGCTCGCTGACCACCAGCTCGGCGGCGATCTCCGCGTTGGACAGCCCGCGGGCGAGCAGCCGCAGGGTCTCCGCCTCGCGCCCGGTCAGCTGCTCCAGCAGCCGGGACGGCGCCCGCACCGCCCGCTCGGCGGTGCCCGGCCGGCGGGCGGCGAACTCGCCGATCAGCCGGCGGGTCACCGAGGGCGCCAGCAGGGCCTCGCCGGAGGCGACCATCCGCACCCCGTGCGCCAGGTCGTCCCGGCGGACGTCCTTGAGCAGGAAGCCGCTGGCCCCCGCGTACAGAGCGTCAAAGACGTAGTCGTCGATGTCGAAGGTGGTCAGCATGATCACCTTGGTGTCCGGGTACTCGGCGCAGACCCGGCGGGCCGCCTCCAGGCCGTCCATCACCGGCATCCGGACGTCCAGCAGCAGCACGTCCGGGCCGTGCGTCCGGACCGCCTCCACCGCCTCGACGCCGTCCGCCGCCTCGGCGACCACCTCGATGTCCGGCTGCGCGTCCAGGATCATCCCGAACCCGGCCCGCACCAGCTCCTGGTCGTCCGCGACGACCACCCGGATCGGCTTCATCCGCCCGTCCTCCCCGCCACCTCGTCCGTGCCCAGCGGCAGCCGGGCGCTCACCAGGAACCCCCGGCCCGCCGGTCCCGGACCGGCCTCGGCCCGGCCGCCGCAGGCCGCCGCCCGCTCCCGGATGCCGACCAGCCCGCGCCCGCCGGACCGGTCGCCCATCGTACGGTCCGAGCCCGTACGGTTCGGTCCCGTGCGCTCCGGCCGCACCCCGCGGCCGTCGTCGGACACCAGCACCGCCAGCTCCGCCCCCTCCCGGACCACCCGGACCGAGATCCGGGTCGCGTCCGCGTGCTTGACCGTGTTGGTCAGCGCCTCCTGCACGATCCGGTACCCGGCCGCCTCCACGTCGGCGGGCAACGGACCGGCCCCGCCGTCGAGTTCCAGCTCCACCCGGAGCCCGGTCCGGCGCACCCGCTCGGCCAGCGCGGGCAGTTCGGCCAGCCGGGGCTGCGGCGCCAGCTCCGGCGCGCTGCCCTCCTCCTTCAGCACGCCCAGCACCCGGCGCAGCTGGACCATCGCGTCGCGCCCCGAGTCGGCGATGGTGTCGAACGCCCGGATCGCCCGCTCCGGGTCGCCCCGCACCACCACCGGTCCCGCCTCCGCCTGGATCACCATCAGCGAGACGGCGTGCGCCAGGATGTCGTGCATCTCCCGGGCGATCCGGGCCCGTTCCTCGGCCACCGCGCGGGCCGCGTCGCTGGCCGCCCGCCGGCCGGCCTCCCGGGCCCGCTCCGCCTCCACCCGGGCCAGCCGGCGCAACTCCCGCACCAGGCAGCCGAAGACGAACGCGCCGACCGAGGTGAGCAGCGAGAACAGCGCGCCGTTGGGCGAGTGGGTGCCCACCACGTTGGCCGCCACCGTCACCGCGAGGACGGTCCAGCGCTGCCAGTCCCGGGCCCGGTCGGCGACCGTGTAAAGGCAGATCACCGCGTACAGCGGCAGCTGCGGCATCGCCGAGTGCGCGACCACCGAGAGCGCCGCCGACACCCCGCCGCTGAGCGTCATCACCGCGACCGGGGCGCGCCGCCGCCAGGGCAGCGGCAGGGCCGTCCCGGCCGCCAGCGCGTAGACCCACCAGCCCCAGGCGGTGTCGTCGTGGAACACCGCCCAGAGCGAGACCGCCGCCGAACCGGCCGCCAGCAGCCCGTCCACCAGGTACGGGTTGGCCCCGGCCACCCGCTCCCGCCAGTACTCCGCCGGTCCCGCCACGCGTCCTCCCCCGTACCCGGGGAGCCCTCCCCCGCGGAGAAGATCATGCCCGACCGGCAGCGACACCGGCAGGTCCGGCGGCGGCGCCGCCCGACGGACCGGCAGCCCGTCCCGGTCAGGCACCGGTGACCGCCACTCCCCCGGTCCGCGTCCGGGCCGCGATCGTGCGCGGCGCGCCGACCTGCCTGGGCACCGTCACCTCGACCCCGCCGCGGTCCGCCCCGGCGTCCACCGCGTACGGCTCCCCGCCCGGCACCCGGACCCGCACCCCGCCGGTGTCGGTCCGCGCGTCCACGGTGGTCGGGCTCGCCGCGAAGGCCAGGTCGATGCCGCCGGTCGCCACGGTCGCGGACACCTTCGCCGAGGTCAGCCCGGTCGCCGACACCCCGCCGCTGCCGACCTTCGCCCGCACCTCGCCGGCCAGCCCGGTCAGCCGGATCCCGCCGGTGTCGCTGCTCAGCCGCACCGCCGTCCCGGCCGGGACGGTCACCTCGTAGCCGACCCCGCAGTCCGAGCAGTCGTACGCCAGCCGCAGCGTGCCGTCCGTCACCTCGTGCCGGGTCCGCGGCGGGTCGCCCCGGTAGGACTGCTTCTCCACCACCCGCACCGCGTCCCCGGCGCGGACCTCGATGCCCCCGGTCAGCCCGTCGATCACCAGCTCCCGGACCGGTTCGGCCACCCCGTAGGAGACCGTCAGCCGCCGGTCGTCCTCCCAGGGGTACCCGGTGGCGTCCTCCCAGAGGTACCCCACCGACCCGAGCAGCACCGCGCCCGTGATCGCCACCGTCCCCAGAACTCGCTTCACACCCATGCCCGGCTCCTCGCGCCGCGTTTCCGACGGATCCGAGCCTCCCGCGCGCACCCCGGGCGGCACCTCCCGCGCCGGAGCGGTTTCCCGCCCTCCCCCGTACGACGGAGCCCGCCCCGCCGCCCGACCGGTCGGGGCCGGGAACGCCGAAGGGCCCGGAGGCTGATGCCTCCGGGCCCTTCGGTGCTACTGAGTAGCGGGGACAGGATTTGAACCTGCGACCTCTGGGTTATGAGCCCAGCGAGCTACCGAGCTGCTCCACCCCGCGTCGGTGAACACAACCTTACGCGACTCTTGCCGATACTCCTAATCGATTCCCGCGCGACGGCTTCGATCCGGTCCTCGGAGGCCCGACGGGGCTACGAAACCTCCGTGAACGCGGCGGCGTGGTCGGTGGCCCACCGGCGGAAGGTCCGCGGCGGCGTCCCGAGGATGTCGGCCACCGCGGTGGTGACGTACGCGGGCGGTCCGACCGCCGCGCCCCACGCGGCGAGCAGCATGTCGACGGCCGGGCCGGGCACCGTGCCCTCGCACAGCTCCCGGAAGCCGTCCGGCGTCAGCTCCTCGAAGGTGATCCGGCGCCCCAGGGCGGCGCCGATGGCCGCCACCTGCTCGGCCTGGGTCAGCGATTCCGGGCCCGTGAGGACGTAGTCGCCTCCGGCGTACCCGTCCCGGTGGAGCGTCCGCGCCGCGACGGCCGCGATGTCACGGTCGTCGACCGGTGCCGACGCGGCGGCGCCGTAGGGCCACCGGACGACGTCGCCGGCCCGGATCGCGGGCGCCCACCAGGCCAGCGCGTTCGACGCGAACATCCCCGGCCGGATGATCGTCGATTCGAGCCCGGTGGCCGCGATCAGCCGCTCGATGTCGGCGTGCAGCACCGCCATGGGATTGGGCTGCTGGAACAGGGGGTGCGGCGTCCGGTGCGGGGAGGAGAGGAAGACGACCCGCCGCACATGGGCCGCCAGCCGCTCGACGACCGCCGCGGCGGTCCGGGCCGGGGCGGTCCAGACCAGGAAGGCCGCACCGGCGCCCCGCAACGCCGGGTCGAGCGACTCGGGCACGGTGAGGTCGCCGGTGAAGACCTCGACCTCCGTCGGCAGCGTCGCCGCCGCCTCCGGGCGGCGGACGAGGGCCCGGACCGGCACGCCCGCGTCGAGGAGCCGGTCGATGACGACGCGGCCGACCCGGCCCGTCGCCCCGGTGACGAGCACAGGAGACATGTCCATCTGGTTCATGCCGCCCATGAAAACGTTACTCGGTTAAAAACGCAACCCGGTTACGACTGTTACGGTGGTCGGATGAGCGAGTCGACGGGACTGCGGGCCCGCAAGAAGGAGCGGACGCGCGACGCCATCGGCGACGCGGCCGTCTCGCTGTTCCTGGAACACGGCTTCGACAGCGTCTCGGTCAACGACATCGCCGCGGCGGCCGAGGTCTCCAAGCCGACCCTCTTCCGGTACTTCCCCACCAAGGAAGACCTGGTGCTGTACCGGTTCGCGGACCACCAGGGCGAGGCGGCGCGCGTCGTCCGCGACCGAGAGCCCGGCATCGAGCCGGTGCCTGCCCTGCACCGGCACTTCCGGGCCGGCCTCGACCGGCACGACCCCGTCACCGGCCTCAGCGACCATCCCGAGGTGGTGGCGTTCCACCGGCTGGTGTTCACCACCCCGAGCCTGGCCGGACGGCTCACCCGGTACCAGCTGGAGGACGAGGACGCCCTCGCGGACGCGCTCGGCGAAGGCATCCGGGCCCGCCTGCTGGCCGCCCAGATCCTCGCGGTCCAGCGGGTGCTCGCCCGCACCAACTGGCAGCGGATCGCCGACGGCCGGACCGCCCGGGACGTCCACCCCGAGGCCGTGGCCGACGCCGACCAGGCCTTCGACCGGCTGCGCTGACCGACGGCGCCGACCGACGGCGCGCCCGGGCGTCAGTCCTCGACGGAGCGGACCACGGCGTGCCCGCCGCCGTCCCGGCCCGCCGCGTACGCGATCTCCTCGCCCACCTCGGCCCAGAGCAGCGCCGCCCCGAGGTCGGTGTGCGGGGAGATCCGCGCGGCCTCCGCGGTCGGCAGCGCCGACACCAGGTAGCGGACCACCTCCGTCGCGCCCCGGTGTTCGAGGCCGACGACCGTGCCGGGCAGCACCACGCCGTTCCCGGCCAGCGCCGGGTCCGGGGTGACCAGGCTCAGGTAGTGGCGCAGGAACGCCAGCCGCTCCTCGTCCCGGGCCTCCGCCTCGGCACCGGCCGACGGACCGGCCAGCCGCTCGGCCAGCCCGGCCGCCTCCTGCCGGGCCCGCTCGTGGGAGGCGACCGACACCCGCCGCCGACCACCCCGCGGCGCGGTCGCGGGCAGGGGCGCGGGCGCGGCGAACACGACCGTCGGCGCCGGCGCGGGCGGGGTGAGCAGCACCGTCGGCTCGGGGACGGGCACGGTGAGCAGCACCGTCGGCTCGGCGGCGGGCGCGGGAAGCGCGAGCAGGACCGTCGGCTCGGGCGCCGGAAGGTCCACCGCCGGCGCCGTCCCCGCCCCCGGCTCGATCCCCAGCCGCGCCAGCTCCGCCCAGAGCGGCTCCAGCGCCCGCTCCGGCTCCAGGAAGAACCGGCTCCCCCGGATCCGGACGAAGGTCCACCCCACCCGCTCCAGCTCCCGCTGGCGCGCCGCGTCGGCGTCCGCGTTCTCCTCGGTGTGGAACGCGTCCCCGTCGCACTCGACCGCGAGCCGCCGGGTGCCGCCCTCCACCACCAGGTCGATCCGGTACCGCCCCACCGGGTACTGCGGCCGCACCCGGAACCGGCGGGCCCGCAGCGCCAGGAACACCCGCTGCTCGAAGAGGCTGTCGAAGGCCGGGTGCCGGACGTCCGGGCCGACGTCCTCCAGCCCCAGCCCGTCCTGCTCCTCGGCGGGCCGGGTGCAGTAGTCCAGGTACGCCCGCCGCAGGTCGGTGGCGCCCAGCTCGGTGGAGGTGAAGCTGTGGAACAGCCAGACCTGGTCCCGGGCGCGCGAGGCGGCGACGTTGAGCCGCTGCTGCATCGCCTCGCTGGAGAACGGGCCGATCCGGGTCGGGCCGTGCTCGTCGCTGGGGCTCACCACCAGGCTGATGAAGACGACGTCCCGCTCGTCGCCCTGGAAGTCCTCGGCGTTGCCGACCCGGATCCGGCGCTGCTGCCGCTCCTCCAGCGGGAGCCGCTCGGCCAGCAGGTCCTCGATCTCCTGCTTCTGCCGGCTGCCCAGCATGGTGATCACGCCCATGCTGCGGCCCTGGTAGGCCGGGTCGGCGCAGCAGGCGGCGAGCCGGTCGACCAGCAGCTCGGCCTCGGCCCGGTTGTGCTTGCGCTCGCCGGTGCCGGTGGTGAAGGCGCCGGCCGCGTACACGGTGCGGATCGGCGGCAGCCGGTCGGCGCCGTACTGGCGCAGCGGCTGGAGCCGGCCGTGGTAAGCGAGCTCGTTGGAGAAGCCGATGATCTCCGGCATGCACCGGAAGTGCTCCTGGAGCATCAGCTTGCCGCGTCCGCCGGCCAGGCCGCTGGCGATGTCGAAGAAGCTGGCGGTGGGGCTGAACAGGTTGCGGCGGGACGCGGGCAGCGCCTCCAGCAGGCGGTTCTGCAGCTGGAAGAGCTGGTCGTGGTCGAGGCCGATGTTGGCCGGGCTGACCTGCTTGTCGTCCCCGACCACGATGATCCGGCTGCCCAGCCAGGCGAGCATCAGCGCCTCCGGGCCGGACTGGCTCGCCTCGTCGATGATCACCACGTCGAAGCGGCCGGCCTGCTCCATCGGCACCGTCGCGGTCACCTGGTGGAGCGGCATGATCCAGGCCGGCACCGCGCTCTGGCACTCGCGCAGCGCGTCCCGGGCCTGCTGGCGGTACCGGTGCGCGTACTTGCCGGTGCCCTTGCCGATCCGGCCGACGCTCTGCTGGTACGAGGTGAGGGCGACCGTCTCGTGGTCGGTGAGCCGGCGCAGGCAGCCGTCCCAGGAGCGGTCGGCGGCCAGCTTCTCCAGGGTGATCCGGATCTCGTCGTCGGCCTCGGCAAGCAGGGTCCGCTGCTTCTCCTCGGCCCGCGGGTCGGTCAGCTCCCGCATCCGGGCCGACCAGACGGACCAGGCCCAGGCCTCGGCCAGCCGGGGCAGCCGCTCGTCCCAGGCCGGGTCGCCGGGCCGGTCGGTCAGCCGCTCGGCGAGGTCCGGCAGCGTGCCCCGGACCGGGCCGGCGGCCCGCTCGAAGACGGCCCGCAGCTCCAGCGAGGCGCGCAGCGCCGTCAGCTCGGCGTCGTGCCGGCCGTACGCCTCGACGTCCCGGTCCCGGACGGCGGTGAGCAGCGGCCGCACCGGCGCCCGGCCGGTGCCGGGGCGGTCCGCCCAGCCGACCAGCGCCGCCTCCAGCCGGACCAGCCGGGCCCGCGGCTCCTCGGCCCGGCGCAGCGCCCGCCGGGCGCGCAGCACGTCCCGGGCGGCCGCGCAGGTCTCCGGCCGCTGCCAGGGCCGGACGGTCAGCACCGGGGCCGGGGCGAGCGCGGTGATCAGCTCGGCCCGCCGGGCGGCGAGCTCGACCAGGCCGTTCAGCACGGCGGCGCTCGCCTCCAGCGCGGCCAGCCGCCGCGACTGCGCCTGCCAGGGCGGCGCCTCCTGGCCCCACTCCCGTTCGACCTCGCGCAGGTGCCGCTCGACCAGCACCTGCCGGAGCACCGCCTCGGCGGCGGCCGGGGTGTCGGCCGGCGCGCCGTCCACCCGGACCTGCTCCGGGAAGTCGCCGACCTCCTTGCGCAGCCTGGTCTTCAGCCCGAGCGGCCCGCGCAGCTTCTCGCCGGCCGCGAGGCCGTCCCGCAGCGCGGTGGCCAGGGTCAGCGCCCGCTCCGGGGTGTGGGCCGCCAGGCCGTCGACCCGGGCGCCGCCGAGTGCCCGGACGGCGGCGCGGGCGCCGTCCAGGGCCTGCGCGGTGGCCGCGTGCCGGCCGCGCAGCTGCCAGTCCTGCCCGGTCAGCGCCTCGTCCAGCAGGGGCGCGGCCCAGTCGGCGGCCCGGCTCTCGGCGGCGGTGCGGGCGGTGCCGAACGCCTCCAGCGCCGCCGCCAGGACGTCCTGCTGGGCGGGGGTGAGCCGGGCGATCTCCTCGTCCAGCGCGCCGGTCCGCTCGTGGCCGCGCAGGGTGGCGAGCCCCTCCTCGGCCTCCCGGACGGCCGTCACGTCCTGTTCGAAGGCGGCCGGGCCGGGCAGTTCGGCCCGCTCCGGCACGGCCTCGACGCCCTCGGTGGCGGCCCGGTGGGCGGGGTCGTAGGCGCGGGAGGCGGCGAGCAGGGCCAGCACCTCGGCGGCGCCGATCGGCGGCCGGTCGAGCGGGACCGGCCCCAGCCAGTCCCGCTCGGGCTGCTCGGCGGCGAGCCGGCGGGCGATCTCCTGGAGGGTGCCCTGGTAGTCGCCGATCCCGGCGGGGTGCCGGTAGGTCTCGCGTTCCCGGATGGCCCGCAGCTCGGCCAGGGCCTGCGCCTGCGCGCGGCGGGCCGCGGTGAGCCGGTGCTCCTGCTCGGCGATCCGGCGCGCGTAGGAGCGGGGCTCGTAGCGGCCGTGGCGCTCCAGGATCGCCTGGATCGAGCCGCGCAGCTCCTGCTGGGCGGCCAGACCGTCGTCGGTCCGGCTGACGCACAGTTCGCGGACGCTGGCGGGCAGCTTGTCCTTCAGCACCTTGAGGGCGCGGGCGGTGTGGCTGGTGATCAGGACCCGCTGGCCGTGCGCCAGCAGGTCGGTGACCAGGTTGGCGATGGTGTGGGTCTTGCCGGTGCCGGGCGGGCCCTGGACCACCACCATCCGGTTGCCGTGCAGGCGCTCGGCGATGGTGCGCTGCTCCTCGTTGGAGGGCAGCGCGAAGTACGTCTCCCGGTCGGCCCCGGGCCCGCCGGATCCGCCCGAGCCGTCGGCAACCGTCCCGCCGCCGTCCGCGCCGGCGATGAACCGGAGCAGCTCGGTGGGCGCCGCGCCCTGCTCGACCTGCCGGGCTATCCCGTGCAGCGCCTCGATGTTGGTCCGCTTGCTGCGCTCGCGCAGGATGACGGCCGGGGCGAAGCCGACCACCGGCCGGTCCTCACCGTCCGCCCGGTGCTGCCGCGGGTCGGGGCGGTAGGCGCCGCTCTCGTGGGCCGCGATGGTCCAGGCCTCCAGGGCCCGGTGGACCAGCTCCAGCCCGTCCGGCCCGGTGAGGCCGCCGGCCTCCTCCAGCAGGCCGAGGATGGTCTCCCGGGGCTCGCTGCGGATCTTCTGGCCGGCGTCGAGCATGCCCTCCTCCAGCGCCAGGCTCGGCTGGTCCGGATCGGCGGACAGGGTCAGGGTGCCGGTCTCCCGGTCCAGCGAGAGCACCGCCCGGGCGGTGAGCAGGTGGCGCCGGATCGGTTCGCCGCCGGAGGCCCAGGTGAGGTAGCCGAAGCCGAGGACGAGTTCGTAGCTCTCGCCGAGCGAGCCGGCCTCCTCGTGGATCCGGTAGAGCCGCTCGTACAGCCCGCGCAGCGGTGCGACGGCCCGCCGCCAGGTCGCCCACTTCTGCCAGCGCTCGACCCAGTCCAGGTGCGCGGCCGCCACCTTCGCGGCGCCCGGCCACCCGGCGCGGTCCACCGTCCGGACGGTCTGCCGGGCGGTGCCGTCGGGGCCGACCTCCCGGTGCGGGACCTCGGCGCTCTCGCGCAGGCCCGGCGGCTCGGCGCGCCGGTAGTCGGTGAGGTCACCGGCCAGCCAGCGCTTCAGCTCCTGGCCCGGCTCCGGCCACGGCTGCTGCTCGGGCCGCCGGACGGTCAGCCAGCCCGCCTCCTCGCCGTCGGCCGGGGTCTCCAGGAAGCTCCGCACCCCCGCGGTCTCGCGCGGCACCTCCGAGAGCCAGAGCACATGGGTGGCCTGGTCGAGGGTCCGGACCGGTTTCACCCGGCTCTCCCCCGCCTCGGCGAGGTACCGGAAGATCTGCCGGACCCTCAGGGCGTCGTCGGGGGTGCTGGTGCCATGGCTGGACAACGGGCCTCGCTCGGCGGTGGGAGGACGGGGAGGGTGATGGTGCCGGGCGCCAGCCTAGGGATCTCCGGTGTCCGCTTTGCGACGTGATCGGAACCGAGACCAGGTCGATACCGGAGCAAAAACGCCGCAGGGCGGCCACCCCGTGTCCGGGGTGACCGCCCTGCGATCAGGAACCTTCGACTCAGCCGGTGTACGGGCCGTAGTCGTAGTCGTCCAGCGGGACCGCCTGGCCGGAGCCGGCGCCGAAGGGCGACAGGTCGTAGTCGTCGTAGCCGACGGCCGAGTACATCGCGGCCTTGGCCTCCTCGGTCGGCTCGACCCGGATGTTGCGGTAGCGGGGCAGACCCGTACCGGCCGGGATGAGCTTACCGAGGATGACGTTCTCCTTGAGGCCCAGCAGCGGGTCCGACTTGGCGTGGATCGCCGCGTCGGTGAGGACCCGGGTCGTCTCCTGGAAGGAGGCGGCCGACAGCCAGGACTCGGTGGCCAGCGAGGCCTTGGTGATACCCATCAGCTGCGGACGGCCGGAGGCGGGGTGACCGCCCTCGGAGACCACGCGACGGTTCTCGGTCTCGAAGCGGCCGCGCTCGACGAGCTCGCCCGGGAGCAGCTCGGCGTCGCCCGACTCGATGATCGTCACGCGGCGGAGCATCTGCCGGATGATGATCTCGATGTGCTTGTCGTGGATCGACACACCCTGCGAGTTGTAGACCTTCTGGACCTCGGCGACCAGGTGGATCTGGACGGCGCGCTGGCCCATGATGCGCAGGACGTCGTGCGGGTTGGTGGCACCCATGGTCAGCTTCTGGCCGACCTCGACCGCCTCGCCCTCGCTGACGAGCAGCTTCACACGCTTCGAGACCGGGTAGGCGATCTCGTCGGTGCCGTCGTCCGGCGTGACGACCAGCTTGCGGGTCTTCTCGGTGTCCTCGATGCGGACCCGGCCCTGGGCCTCCGAGATCGGGGCCACACCCTTGGGGGTACGGGCCTCGAAGAGCTCGACGACACGGGGCAGACCCTGCGTGATGTCGTCACCGGCCACACCACCGGTGTGGAAGGTACGCATGGTCAGCTGGGTACCGGGCTCACCGATGGACTGGGCGGCGATGATGCCGACCGCCTCACCGATGTCGACCAGCTTGCCGGTGGCCAGCGAGCGGCCGTAGCAGAAGGCACAGGTGCCGACGGCCGACTCACAGGTCAGGATCGAGCGGGTCTTGACCTCGCTGATGCCGTGGCGGATCAGCTCGTCGATCAGCACGTCACCGAGGTCGGTGTTCGCGGTGGCCAGCAGCTTGCCGTCGACCGTGATGTCCTCGGCGAGCATGCGGGCGTAGACGCTGGTCTCGACGTCGTCCGTCTTGCGCAGGACGCCGTTCTCGACCGTGCCGATCGCCAGCTTCAGGCCGCGCTCGGTGCCGCAGTCCTCCTCGCGAATGATGACGTCCTGGGAGACGTCGACCAGACGACGGGTGAGGTAGCCGGAGTCGGCGGTACGGAGGGCGGTGTCCGCGAGACCCTTACGGGCACCGTGGGTGGAGATGAAGTACTCCAGCACGGAGAGGCCCTCACGGAACGACGCCTTGATGGGTCGCGCGATGGTCTCGTTCTTCGCGTTGGACACCAGACCACGCATACCGGCGATCTGGCGCATCTGCATCATGTTTCCACGAGCACCCGAGTCGACCATCATGAAGATGGGGTTCGTCTTCGGGAAGTTCTGGTTCATGGCCTCGGCGACCTCGTTGGTCGCCCGGGTCCAGATGCCGATGAGCTCCTGCTTGCGCTCGTCGTTGGTGATCAGACCGCGCTCGTACTGCTTCTGGATCTTCTCGGCCTGCGCCTCGTAGCCCTCAAGGATCTGGCCCTTGGTCGGCGGGACGACGACGTCGGAGATCGAGACGGTGACACCCGAACGGGTCGACCAGTGGAAGCCGGCCGCCTTCAGGTTGTCCAGGGTCGCCGCGACGGTGACCTTGGGGTAGCGCTCGGCGAGGTCGTTGACGATCGCGGAGAGCTGCTTCTTGCCCACCTCGTAGTCGACGAACGGGTAGTCCTCGGGCAGCAGCTCGTTGAAGAGCGCGCGGCCCAGGGTGGTCTTCAGGCGGAAGGACTCGCCCTCGAACCAGCTCGACTGACCGTCCTCGTCCAGCGGCGGGGTCCAGCCGCGCGGCGGGACGGTGCCGATCGGCAGGCGCAGCTCGATCGGGGCCTGGACGTCCAGGTCCCGGGCGTCGAACGCCATGATCGCCTCGGCGGTCGACGAGAAGGTGCGGCCGGCGCCCTTCACGTTGTCGCGGTCCGAGGTGAGGAAGAACAGACCGAGCACCATGTCCTGGGTCGGCATGGTGACGGGGCGACCGTCGGCCGGCTTCAGGATGTTGTTCGAGGACAGCATCAGGATGCGGGCCTCGGCCTGCGCCTCCGCGGAGAGCGGCAGGTGGACGGCCATCTGGTCACCGTCGAAGTCCGCGTTGAACGCGGTGCAGACGAGCGGGTGGATCTGGATGGCCTTGCCCTCGACCAGCTGCGGCTCGAAGGCCTGGATGCCGAGGCGGTGCAGGGTGGGCGCACGGTTCAGCAGGACCGGGTGCTCCGCGATGACCTCTTCGAGGACGTCCCAGACGACCGGGCGGGCGCGCTCGACCATGCGCTTGGCCGACTTGATGTTCTGCGCGTGGTTCAGGTCGACCAGGCGCTTCATCACGAACGGCTTGAAGAGCTCCAGCGCCATGGCCTTGGGCAGACCGCACTGGTGCAGCTTGAGCTGCGGGCCGACGACGATGACCGAACGGGCCGAGTAGTCGACTCGCTTGCCGAGCAGGTTCTGGCGGAAACGGCCCTGCTTGCCCTTCAGCATGTCGCTGAGGGACTTCAGGGGCCGGTTGCCCGGGCCGGTGACCGGACGGCCGCGGCGGCCGTTGTCGAACAGCGCGTCGACGGCCTCCTGGAGCATGCGCTTCTCGTTGTTCACGATGATCTCGGGCGCGCCGAGGTCGAGAAGCCGCTTCAGGCGGTTGTTGCGGTTGATCACGCGGCGGTACAGGTCGTTCAGGTCGGAGGTCGCGAAGCGGCCACCGTCCAGCTGCACCATCGGACGCAGGTCCGGCGGGATGACCGGGACGCAGTCCAGCACCATGCCGTTGGGCTTGTTGGTGGTCTGCAGGAACGCGGAGACGACCTTGAGGCGCTTGAGCGCACGGGTCTTCTTCTGGCCCTTGCCGGTGCGGATGATCTCGCGCAGGCGCTCGGACTCCTCCGCCAGGTCGAAGGTCTCGAGGCGGTCCTTGAGGGCCGCCGCGCCCATCGAGCCGGAGAAGTAGGTGCCGAAGCGGTCGCGCAGCTCGCGGTAGAGCAGCTCGTCGCCCTCGAGGTCCTGGACCTTGAGGTTCTTGAAGCGGGCCCACACCTCGTCGAGGCGGTCGAGCTCGCGCTGCGCGCGGTCGCGCAGCTGCTTCATCTCGCGCTCGGCGCCCTCGCGCACCTTGCGGCGCACGTCGGCCTTGGCGCCCTCGGCCTCCAGCTCGGCCAGGTCGGTCTCGGCCTTCTTGGCCCGGGCCTCGAGGTCGGAGTCGCGGCGGTTCTCGATCTGCTGGCGCTCGACCGAGACGTGCGCCTCCAGGGACGGCAGGTCGCGCTGGCGGCGCTCGTCGTCGACCCAGGTGATCATGTAGGCGGCGAAGTAGATGACCTTCTCGAGGTCCTTCGGCGCCAGGTCCAGCAGGTAGCCCAGGCGCGACGGGACGCCCTTGAAGTACCAGATGTGGGTGACGGGGGCGGCCAGCTCGATGTGGCCCATCCGCTCACGGCGCACCTTGGCGCGGGTCACCTCGACGCCGCAGCGCTCACAGATGATGCCCTTGAAGCGGACGCGCTTGTACTTGCCGCAGTAGCACTCCCAGTCCCGGGTGGGGCCGAAGATCTTCTCGCAGAAGAGCCCGTCCTTTTCCGGCTTCAGGGTGCGGTAGTTGATGGTCTCCGGCTTCTTGACCTCGCCGTGGGACCACTGGCGGATGTCGTCGGCGGTGGCCAGGCCGATGCGGAGCTCGTCGAAGAAGTTGACGTCAAGCACTGGTCGTCAAGCCCTCTTTCGTAAGTCGAGAGTCGTTCGTGTGGTCTGAGGGGGGCCTGGGGGCGGGCCGGCTGCCCACTGGGCAGCCGGCCCAACCTCCGTCAGACCTCTTCGACGCTGCTCGGCTCGCGCCGGGACAGGTCGATGCCGAGCTCTTCGGCGGCGCGGAAGACGTCCTCGTCGGAGTCCCGCATCTCGATGGACTGGCCGTCCGAGGACAGCACCTCCACGTTGAGGCAGAGCGACTGCATTTCCTTGATGAGGACCTTGAAGGACTCGGGAATGCCGGGCTCGGGGATGTTCTCGCCCTTGACGATGGCCTCGTAGACCTTCACACGGCCGAGAACGTCGTCGGACTTGATGGTGAGCAGCTCCTGCAGCGCGTACGCGGCGCCGTATGCCTCAAGGGCCCACACCTCCATCTCACCGAAGCGCTGACCACCGAACTGCGCCTTACCACCGAGCGGCTGCTGGGTGATCATCGAGTACGGGCCGGTCGAACGGGCGTGCAGCTTGTCGTCGACCAGGTGGTGCAGCTTGAGGATGTACATGTAGCCGACCGAGACCGGCATCGGGAACGGCTCGCCGGAGCGGCCGTCGAACAGCCGGGCCTTGCCGGTGGAGTTCACCAGGCGCTCACCGTCACGGGTGAGGGTGGTGTTGTCCAGCAGGCCGGTGATCTCGTCCTCGCGGGCGCCGTCGAAGACCGGGGTGGCGAGGTTGGTGCCGCCCTGGACGGTGTCGGCGCCGATCGCCTGCAGGCGCTGGGCCCACTCGTCGGCGAGGCCGGAGACGTCCCAACCCTGCTTGGCGAGCCACCCGAGGTGGATCTCCAGGACCTGTCCCGGGTTCATTCGGGACGGGACACCCAGCGGGTTGAGGATGATGTCGACCGGGGTGCCGTCCTCCAGGAACGGCATGTCCTCGACCGGCAGGATCTTGGAGATGACGCCCTTGTTGCCGTGACGGCCGGCGAGCTTGTCACCGTTGGTGATCTTGCGCTTCTGGGCCACGTAGACGCGGACCAGCTGGTTGACGCCCGGGGGCAGCTCGTCGCCCTCTTCGCGGTCGAAGACGCGGACGCCGATGACCTTGCCGGACTCACCGTGCGGCACCTTCAGCGAGGTGTCGCGGACCTCACGGGCCTTCTCACCGAAGATCGCGCGGAGCAGGCGCTCCTCCGGGGTCAGCTCGGTCTCACCCTTGGGCGTGACCTTGCCGACCAGGATGTCGCCGGTGACGACGTCGGCGCCGATCCGGATGATGCCGCGCTCGTCGAGGTCGGCGAGGACCTCCTCGGAGACGTTCGGGATGTCCCGGGTGATCTCCTCGGGGCCGAGCTTGGTGTCACGGGCGTCGACCTCGTGCTCCTCGATGTGGATCGAGGAGAGGACGTCGTCCTGGACGAGGCGCTGCGACAGGATGATCGCGTCCTCGTAGTTGTGACCCTCCCACGACATGAACGCCACGAGCAGGTTCTTGCCGAGGGCCATCTCGCCCTCGTCGGTGCAGGGGCCGTCGGCCAGCACCTGGTTGACCTCGACCCGGGCGCCCTCGTCCACGAGCACCTTCTGGTTGAAGGCGGTGCCCTGGTTGGAGCGGGTGAACTTGGCGGCGCGGTACGTGGTGTACGTGCCGTCGTCGTTCGCCACGGTGACGTAGTCGGCCGAGACCTCCTGGACGACACCGGCCTTCTCGGCGGTGATGACGTCCGCGGCGTCGACGGCGCAGCGGTACTCCATGCCGGTGCCGACCAGCGGAGCCTCGCTCTTCAGCAGCGGCACCGCCTGGCGCATCATGTTCGAGCCCATGAGCGCACGGTTGGCGTCGTCGTGCTCGAGGAACGGGATCATGGCGGTCGCGACCGACACCATCTGGCGCGGCGAGACGTCCATGTAGTCGATCTCGGTGCCGGGGATGTAGTCGATCTCGCCGCCACGGCGGCGGACCAGGACACGCGGCTCCGCGAAGGTCAGCTCCGCCGTCAGCGGGGCGTTGGCCTGCGCGATGACGTAGCGGTCCTCCTCGTCGGCGGTGAGGTAGTCGACCTGCTCGGTGACGACACCCTCGATGACCTTGCGGTACGGGGTCTCGATGAAGCCGAACGCGTTGACCCGGCCGTACGAGGCCAGCGACCCGATCAGACCGATGTTCGGGCCTTCGGGGGTCTCGATCGGACACATGCGGCCGTAGTGCGAGGGGTGCACGTCACGGACCTCGAAGCCGGCGCGCTCACGGGAGAGACCGCCGGGGCCGAGGGCGGACAGACGACGCTTGTGGGTCAGGCCCGACAGCGGGTTCGTCTGGTCCATGAACTGCGACAGCTGGCTGGTGCCGAAGAACTCCTTGATGGAGGCGACGACCGGCCGGATGTTGATCAGGGTCTGCGGCGTGATCGCCTCGACGTCCTGGGTGGTCATGCGCTCGCGCACGACGCGCTCCATACGGGCGAGACCCGTACGGACCTGGTTCTGGATGAGCTCGCCCACGTTGCGCAGGCGGCGGTTGCCGAAGTGGTCGATGTCGTCGACCTCGACCACGATGTCGCGGCCGGTCTCGTCACTCCACTCGACCTCGCCGGCGTGCAGCTTCACCAGGTACTTGATCGCACCGATGATGTCGGGCTCGGTCAGCACACCGGAGTCCAGCGACTCGGCGTTGCCGAGCTTGCGGTTCACCTTGTAGCGGCCGACCTTGGCGAGGTCGTAGCGCTTCGGGTTGAAGTACAGGTTCTCCAGCAGCGTCTGCGCGGCCTCGCGCGTCGGCGGCTCGCCCGGACGCAGCTTGCGGTAGATGTCCAGCAGCGCGTCGTCCTGGCCCTGGGTGTGGTCCTTCTCCAGGGTGGCGCGCATCGACTCGTACTCGCCGAACTCCTCGAGAATCATCTCGTTGGTCCAGCCGAGCGCCTTGAGCAGCACGGTGACGGACTGCTTGCGCTTGCGGTCGATGCGGACGCCGACCATGTCGCGCTTGTCGATCTCCATCTCCAGCCAGGCACCACGCGAGGGGATGACCTTGCAGGAGTAGATGTCCTTGTCGGACACCTTGTCCAGGGTGGAGTCGAAGTACACACCCGGGGAGCGGACCAGCTGCGAGACGACGACACGCTCGGTGCCGTTGATCACGAACGTGCCCTTGTGGGTCATGAGCGGGAAATCGCCCATGAAGACCGTCTGAGACTTGATCTCACCGGTCTCGTTGTTGGTGAACTCGGCGGTGACGAAGAGCGGGGCCGCGAACGTGAAGTCGCGGTCCTTGCACTCGTCAATGGAGTTCTTCGGCGGCTCGAAACGGTGGTCGCGGAAGGTCAGCGACATCGACCCACTGAAGTCCTCGATCGGCGAGATCTCCTCGAAGATCTCCTCCAGACCGGACTTGGTGGGGACGTCCTGACCACTCTCCAGGGCCGCCTCGACCCGGGACTTCCAGGCCGCGTTGCCGAGCAGCCAGTCAAAGCTCTCGGTCTGCAGGGCCAGGAGGTTCGGGACCTCGAGGGGCTCCTTGATCTTCGCGAACGAGACGCGGAGCGGGGCGGTGGATGCGGCGGAATTGTTCGAGGCGTTGCGCGGCGCGGCCAAGAGGGGGGTCCTTCCGAGGGCTCGGAGCTCACTACGCGCGTACCAGCCGGGCCTTCACGGGCTTGGTCCCGCCTCTCGCGCCGCCGGCCTCTGCCGGGAGTGAAACCCCTGGTCAGAGCCGCTTTGCGGAGGCGATGCCAGACCCCTTCAGGGCAACGCAAACTCCGGGCGACGAGTCACGGAGAAGCTAACAGGCAGCGCAAAGGGACAGTGTAGCCAAAGGCGACACTGCTGTCCAGCTCTGATTCGGAGACCGAATCGGAGACTCCTCCCGGTAGCCGTCGGACGCGGGCGCCCGCCGGGTACTGCATCGGCCCGGACTCGCCGGGCCCACGACTCACGTGGAGTCACTTCCCGCCGGAGCCACTGGTTATGCATCCAGCAGTGGACCAACCGGGGGCGGACTCGCGCCTTGAGAATCGCGCGCCGTGCCGGGTTCGTCAAGGGCCCGCCTCCGGCAGCGGACCTCGACCCGTCCATCGGTCCTGACCCCCTCGGCGTTACAGAAGCCGTGGTGGGGGCCGCGGGCCCGATGACAGCGATCACCATACCCGCCCGCACCGACAGTGCCGAGTGGGCGATCGGCCACACCGGTGTACCCGTCCGGCCGGGAACGCGAAAAGGCCGGGCCGACCACCCGCATGGGTGATCGGCCCGGCCTCAGGGCCCGGCCCCCTCAGAGGGGGCGTGGGGGCACCTCCCGGCCGCTAGGGCCGGGGGAAAGTCACTTGACGGTGACCTTGGCGCCAGCGGCCTCGAGGGCGGCCTTGGCCTTCTCGGCAACGTCCTTGGCAACCTTCTCCAGGACCTTGGCACCGGCGGTGTCAACGAGGTCCTTGGCCTCCTTCAGGCCGAGGGAGGTCAGGGTGCGCACCTCCTTGATGACCTGGATCTTCTTGTCGCCCGCGCCATCGAGGATGACGTCGAACTCGTCCTGCTCCTCGACGGCCTCGGCAACGGCGCCCGGGCCGGCGATGCCGGCAACGGCGACCGGAGCGGCAGCGGTGACGTCGAACTTCTCCTCGAAGGCCTTCACGAAGGCAGCGAGCTCGATGAGGGTGAGCTCCTCGAACTGCGCGAGCAGCTCGTCCTGGGTCAGCTTCGCCATGATTGGCGTCCTTCCACTAATTCGGCAGGTGGTGCCGTATGTACGGGGGTGGCGGGCGTACGGGCCCGCAGCGAGGCGTGAGCCTGCCGAATTACTCGGCGGCCTCGTCCTCGGCGGCGGGAGCCGGCGTACCGGCACCGCCCTGCTCGACCTTGTCGCGCAGCGCGTCCACAGTGCGGACGAGCTTCGACGGCAGGGCCTGGAAGAGCGCGGCAGCCTGGGACTGCTTGGCCTTCAGGGCACCCGCCAGCTTGGCGAGCAGCACCTCGCGGGACTCGAGGTCCGCGAGCTGCTTGATCTCGTCGGCGGACAGCGCCTTGCCGTCAAGGACACCGCCCTTGATGACGAGAGCGGGGTTCTCCTTGGCGAAGTCACGCAGAGCCTTCGCCGACTCCACCGGGTCACCGGTGACGAAGGCGACAGCCGTCGGACCGGTGAACTGGTCGTCGAGCTCCGTGATTCCGACCTCATTGGCCGCAATCTTGGTCAGCGTGTTCTTCACCACGGCGTACTGGGCGTTGGCGCCCAGCGAGCGACGCAGGGTCTTGACCTGCTTCACCGTGAGACCGCGGTACTCGGTCAGCACGGCCGCGTTCGAGCCACGGAACATCTCCGTGATCTCGGCGACGGCAGCAGCCTTGTCGGGCCTGGCCATAGGCTTACGCCTCCTTCCGTGATGTCGAAGTCCGGCCGACCGCGAGAGTCGACCATTCGCGCCTCGAACCACCGGAAGAAAGGAAAGCCCCTGCGGAAAAGCAGATGAGCCCCGGTGCGCAGGCGCACGGGGCTCGGCACGACCTCGACGGGATCACATGCGGACATGTGCGACCCGGAAGTCAAAGCTCCAAACAGTCCTGCGCGGGCTGCCTGCGCGTGAAGCGCAGATCCTTCGGTCACGGGCTCCCTCTCGGGCGCACTGCGACAACCAGCGGTCTTTGGCTTCCGCCACAGTAGCCGGACGCCGCCGTCCGGGGCAAATCGGGCCTCCAACCGCCCCCGCGGGCCCCGGCCTCCGGGCTCAGCGGGCTCAGCGGGCCAGCGGGGAGACGCTGCGGGCGCCCGCGTCCACGGTGTCCGCCTCGGCCGGAGCCTGCACCGAGAGCGCGCCGCCCGGCTCGGTGTAGAGCACCGAGTCGTCCAGCCGGCCGCTCTCCCCCGTCCCGGTCCGCTGGAGCCGGACCAGCTGGTCCTTGTCGTTCAGCCAGAGGTCCAGGGTGAGCGAGGCCGAGCCGCCGGGCGCCAGCGCCGTCCGCAGGCCCTCCCGGCGGACCGGGCTCAGCTGGGTCTGGGCCGCCGCGTAGCGGGCCGCGTCGGTGGTCACCCGGTAGTGCTCGACCGCGGCGTCGTCGAAGCGCTCCTCGCCGACGTACTGGGCGGTGATCCCGTCGGCGGTCGCGGCGGCCAGCGCCACCACCGGGTTGAGCAGGTCGATCAGCCCGGCGTACGGGATCTCCCGGTGGCCGTCCGGGCCGGGCGCCCCGGCGAACCGCTCCCAGTGCTTCCCGCCCAGCCGGGCGGCGGTGGCCTGGTCGCCGCCCTCGTAGGCGACGGTGTCCACGACGATCAGCTGCTCGGCCGCAGCCGGGGTGGAACGTTTGACCTGGAGCGCGGTCTTCGGCTGCCAGAACAGCGGGCCGGAGCCGGCGTCCGAACCCAGCCGGTAGCTCACCTTGGCCCGGCGGGCGGTCTGCATGGCCAGCTGGGCGGAGAGCAGCACGCCGTGCGGCGAGCGGTCGGTCGGCTTGGCCGGCCAGGTCGGCGAGGCGCTGCCGGGCGTCGGCGTCGGGGCGCCGGACGCGCTCGGCGAGGCGCTCGCGCCCGCGCTCGCGCCCGCGGCCTGGCCGTCCGCCCCGCCGCAGCCGCTCAGGCCGCCCGCCAGCACCGCGACGGCGACCACCGCCGCCACCCGCCGCCGCACCGCCATCCACGCCTCCCCTTCGCACCTCTGCTTCCCGCCACCATGCCACCCGCCCCCCGCGGACCCGGCGGCGGCCCCCTCCGAGTCGCAGGGCGCGCCGGTGCCGAAGGCGATGAGCGTCGGCATCGGACCCGAGCACCCGAAGACGACCGGGGCGGCCGCTTCTCGTCAGCCCGCCGCGGACGGCTCTGCCGGGGTGGGGTCGGGGGTCGGGTCGGTGCCGCCCTCGGTGACGTCGGTGGTGGTCACCACCATGCCCGCGGTCCCCTGGACGGTGGACCGCACGCGCAGCAGCCGGTCGCCGGGCGCCACCCAGAAGTCGTAGTCGACGGCGGCGACCCCCAGCCGGCGGTAGTAGTCGAGCACCGCCGCCAGCCGCTCGGGGCTCAGCCCCTGCTCGGCGCCGAAGAAGTCCTCCACCGGCGCGGTGCCCCGGTAGTGCGCGACCGTCCCGCCGTTCAGCTCCTCGCCGCCCAGCGGGGTGAGCTTCCCGGCCAGCGCCATCGCGTGGGCCGGTCCGCCCGGGTTGGCGACCAGCCCGGTGATCCACCCGCCGGCCCAGCCGCCCGGCCCGGCGGCGGCCGCGCGCGGGTCCAGCGACTCGGCCTCGGCCCGCTCCGCGCGGCGCGGCGCCGCCCCCGGGTAGCCGAGGTCCAGCACGCCGTCCCGGCCGCGCAGCTGTCCGGTGCCGAGCTCGTCGGTGACGGTCAGCTCGGCCGCGTCGCGGGAGCCCCAGGACAGCGTGCCGTGCGCGGCGCGCCGGCCGGCCGGGCCCTCCTCGACCACCTGGATCCGGGCGCCGCCGACGTCGTCCAGCCGCTGGGCGGCGGACAGCAGCACCTGCTTGGGCGGCCGGACGGCCGGCTTGTCGCTCACCGGGGTGCGGTCCCCGGAGACGGCCAGCACGCTGCACGCGGTGAGGCCGGCGGCGAGCAGCAGCAGGGCGGCCCCCTTGGCGGCGGGGCGAAGGGTCGGCACGGCGCTCTCCGGCGGTCGGGCGGGGCGGCCCCCGGACCGGGGGACGCGCGGGCGGTCCGGCCGAGCGTACGACGGACCGGGCACGGGTTCCCCACCGGCCGGGGTATCGATCGGGAAACGACGGCGGGCCCGCACCCCCGGTGAAGGGGGTACGGGCCCGTCGTACGGACTACGGCTGCGATCAGACCGCGGCCGGGTCCTCCTCGACGAGGAGGTTGCGGGTGCGGTTCGGGTCCACCTGGATGCCGGGGCCGATGGTGGTCGAGAACGCGGTCTTCTTGATGTAGCGGCCCTTGGCGGCGGACGGCTTGGCGCGGAGCACCTCGTCCAGCGCGGCGGCGTAGTTCTCGACCAGCTGCTCGTCGGTGAAGGAGGCCTTACCGATGATGAAGTGCAGGTTCGAGTGCTTGTCGACGCGGAACTCGATCTTGCCGCCCTTGATGTCGTTGACGGCCTTCGCGACATCGGGGGTGACGGTGCCGGTCTTCGGGTTCGGCATCAGACCACGGGGACCGAGCACGCGGCCGAGGCGGCCGACCTTGCCCATGAGGTCCGGGGTGGCGACGACGGCGTCGAAGTCCAGCTTGCCCTTGGCGACCTCGTCGATCAGCTCGTCGGCACCGACGATGTCGGCGCCAGCAGCACGCGCGGCCTCGGCACGCTCGCCGGTCGCGAAGACCAGGACCCGAGCGGTCTTACCGGTGCCGTGCGGGAGGATCACGGTGCTGCGGACCATCTGGTCGGCCTTGCGCGGGTCGACGCCCAGACGCATGGCGACCTCGACGGTGCCGTCGAACTTGCTGGTGCTGGTCGCCTTGGCGAGGCGGATGGCCTCGAGGGGGGCGTAAAGGCGCTCGCGGTCGACCTGAGCGTCCGCGGCCTTCAGAGCCTTGCTGCGCTTCACTGCTGCTCCTGAATGGTGATTGGAGTTGTGGTAGTCAACGGGCCTGCGCAGGCCCTACCACGGGGAACGGCTGAGCCGGTATGTCCCTGACGGGACGGGGGCTGGATCAGCCCTCGACGGTGATGCCCATCGACCGGGCGGTGCCGGCGATGATCTTCTCCGCCGCGTCCAGGTCGTTGGCGTTCAGGTCGGGCATCTTGGTGGTGGCGATGTCGCGGACCTGGGCGCTGGTGAGCTTCGCGACCTTGGTCTTGTGCGGCTCGCTGGAGCCCTTGTCGATACCGGCGGCCTTCAGGATGAGGCGCGCGGCCGGCGGCGTCTTCGTGATGAAGGTGAAGGAACGGTCCTCGTAGACCGTGATCTCCACCGGCACGATCATGCCGCGCTGCGACTCGGTCGCGGCGTTGTAGGCCTTGCAGAACTCCATGATGTTGACGCCGTGCTGGCCCAGCGCGGGGCCGACCGGCGGAGCCGGGTTGGCCGCACCGGCGTTGATCTGGAGCTTGATAAGCCCCGTGACCTTCTTCTTCTTGGGAGGCATGTCTCTCCGGGTCCTTCCGAGAGGTGATTGCTGGTGCGTGCGGAACCGGGGCGACACCCGGTCGCCAGCACACACATCGGACCAGGCTAACGCGTTCGCGCCGCTTGGCCAAAACGGATTCAGGGCAGGGCCCTCGGCCCCGCCCCGAATCCGAAGTCCGTATGACTAGTTCTTCTGGATCTGGTCGAAGGAGAGCTCGACCGGGGTCTCCCGGCCGAAGATCTCGACCAGGCCCTTGACCTTCTTCGAGTCGGGGTTGATCTCGTTGATGGTCGCCTGCAGGGTCGCGAACGGACCGTCGGTGACGGTGACCGAGTCGCCGACCTCGAAGTCCAGCACCTGGATCTCGCTCGGCTTGACCGGGGAGGGCTTGCCGGCCTCCTTGGCCGCCTGGCGCTCGACGTCCGGGGCGAGCATCTTGACGACCTCGTCCAGGGTCAGCGGGTACGGGTCGTAGGCGTTGCCCACGAAGCCGGTGACGCCGGGGGTGTTGCGGACGACGCCCCAGGACTCCGGGGTGAGGTCCATGCGCACCAGGACGTAGCCGGGGAGCTTGTTCTGGCGGATGGTCTTGCGGTCGCCGTTCTTGATCTGGACGACCTCCTCCTGCGGCACCTCGGCCTGGAAGATGTACTCCTCGACGTTGAGGGAGACCGCGCGCTGCTCCAGGTTCTGCTTCACCCGGTTCTCGTAGCCGGCGTAGGTGTGGATCACGTACCACTCGCCCGGCATGAAGCGCAGGTCCTCGCGGAACTTGGCGACCGGGTCGACCTCGACGGCCTCCTCCTCGGTCTCCTCCGCGGTCTCGACCTCGGCCTCGTCCTCGGCGGCCTCGTCGGCCTCCTCCGCGGCGGGCTCCTCGTCGGACTCCACGTGCAGCGCGGCCTCCTCGGCCGACTCCCCGGCCTCGGCCTCGTCGTACGCCTCGGCCTCGTCCTCGTCGGCGTCGACGGCGTCCACGATCTGCTGCTCGTCGGTCTCGACGTCGACAGCCAGCTCGGCCGCGTCCAGCTCGGCGGCGACATCCGCCTCGCGGACGGTCTCGTCGGCGTCGTACAGGGGGGACTCAGACACGGTGGCTGCTTCTTTCCTGGAGATGGTGAAGGTGGCGCGCTCCGTGACGGCACCGGCGCCCTCCGCTCACGCGGTCGCCGGAAGTTCGCCTCGGAGACTTCAACAGTACCGAGTCCACGGTAGCGGCCGCGTACCTCCGACGCAGACAGCTCGACCCGGGCCGAGGACCGGCCCGGGTCGGGAAGCTGTTTTCAGGTGCGACGGATCCGTCAGCCGAAGATCCAGAGGCTCGCCTTGGAGAGGCCGTAGTCGAGGCCCGACACGAAGGCCATCACGACCACGACGAACGCGACCACGACGGTGGTGTAGCTCATCAGCTGGTTGCGGGTGGGCCAGACGACCTTGCGCAGCTCGGCGATGATCTGGCGGTAGAACAGCGCGAGCCGAGCGAAGGCGCCCTTCTTGGCCCGCTTGCCCGACTTCTTCTCGCCAGAGCGCTTGCGGCGCGACTCGCCCTCCGCGGGCGTGGTCTCGGCAGCGCCGTCGGTCCCCTCGGGGTTGCCGCTCTCAGGCGTTGCGGTGGAGCCCGTGGTCTCCGTCACTCGTCCTCACCTGAATCCGGGTCCTGCCGAGCATCACCTGCGTACCCGATCGGGCACGAGCGGCCGGCTAAAGCGGTGCTGTTCGGTGCCCTCTCCGCATCAAGCCCGCTCACTCCAGTGGAGCGAACGGGCTGATAACGGATCAAGCAGCAGGGCAAGAGGGACTTGAACCCCCAACCGCCGGTTTTGGAGACCGGTGCTCTACCAATTGAGCTATTGCCCTACGGAGCCTCGCGGCTCCAGTAGCGACCACCAACCTACCGCATCTCCCGGCCCTGTCTGCAACAGTGTCGGAGGCTCCGGTTCGTTCGGTTGCCGTCGAGCAGTGAGTGTACGTGGTCGGGGGGTGTTTGGTCGAACCTCTTTTGACGCGGGCCCGGATCGGGTCCGGATCAGGTCGGGTTCGGGCCCGGACCGGGTCGGGAACGGGCCGAGATGTGGACCGTCCCGTACACATGCTGAAACCGCCATGACCCGGCCTTGCGCGGTCTGCGACCATGCAGGCATGAGCGCTTCCACCCCGCAGCCCGACAGTTCCGTCCGTCCCGCCGACCGCCGCGTCTCCGCCCGGATCGGCGCGATCGCCGAGTCCGCCACCCTCGCCGTGGACGCCAAGGCCAAGGCCCTCAAGGCGGCCGGCCGGCCGGTCATCGGCTTCGGCGCCGGCGAGCCCGACTTCCCCACTCCGGACTACATCGTCGAGGCGGCCGTCGAGGCCTGCCGTGACCCGAAGAACCACCGCTACACCCCGGCCGGCGGCCTGCCGGAGCTGAAGGAGGCGATCGCGGCCAAGACGCTGCGCGACTCCGGCTACGCGGTGGACGCCTCCCAGGTGCTGGTGACCAACGGCGGCAAGCAGGCGATCTACGAGGCGTTCGCGGCGATCCTCGACCCGGGCGACGAGGTCATCATCCCGGCCCCGTACTGGACCACCTACCCGGAGTCGGTCCAGCTGGCCGGCGGCGTGCCGGTGGAGGTCGTGGCCGACGAGACCACCGGCTACAAGGTCTCGGTCGAGCAGTTGGAGGCCGCCCGCACCGAGCACACCAAGGTGGTGCTCTTCGTCTCGCCGTCCAACCCGACCGGCGCGGTGTACACCCGGGCCGAGGCCGAGGCGATCGGCCGCTGGGCGCTGGAGCACGGCCTCTGGGTGCTCACCGACGAGATCTACCAGCACCTGGTCTACGGCGACGCGGAGTTCACCTCGCTGCCGGCCCTGCTGCCCGAGCTGGCCGACAAGTGCATCGTGGTCAACGGCGTCGCCAAGACCTACGCCATGACCGGCTGGCGGGTGGGCTGGCTGATCGGCCCCAAGGACGTCGTGAAGGCCGCCACCAACCTGCAGTCGCACGCCACCTCGAACGTCTCCAACGTGGCCCAGCGCGCCGCCCTGGCCGCCGTCGCCGGCGACCTCTCGGCCGCCCACGAGATGCGCACCGCCTTCGACCGGCGCCGCCGCACCATCGTGCGGATGCTCAACGAGATCGACGGCGTGCTCTGCCCCGAGCCCGAGGGCGCGTTCTACGTGTACCCGTCGGTCAAGGGCCTGCTGGGCAAGGAGATCCGCGGCAAGCGCCCGCAGACCTCCGGCGAGCTGGCCACGCTGATCCTGGACGAGGCCGAGGTCGCGGTCGTCCCCGGCGAGGCCTTCGGCACCCCGGGCTACCTGCGGCTCTCCTACGCGCTGGGCGACGCCGACCTGGCCGAGGGCGTCGGCCGGATGCAGAAGCTGCTGGGCGAGGCCCGCGACTGACGCCTCCCCCGGCGGGCTTCGTCAACCACGCTTGACCGGACCGCCCCCTTTCCACCCCTTCGGGGGTCGGGAAGGGGGCGGTTCCCGTGCGGGCCCCCGATGCGGCAGGATTCGTGAATGGAACGCCTGCTGAATCCGCGAGACGTCAGGGACCTTCCGAAGGCCCACCTGCACCTGCACTTCACCGGCTCGATGCGCCCGGCCACCCTGCTGGAACTGGCCGACAAGCACGGGGTCCGGCTGCCCGAGGCGCTCAGCTCCGGCGAGCCGCCCAAACTGCGGGCCACCGACGAACGCGGCTGGTTCCGCTTCCAGCGCCTCTACGACACCGCCCGCTCCTGCCTGCGCGACGAGGACGACATCCGCCGGCTGGTCCTGGAGACCGCCGAGGACGAGCGGCGGGACGGCTCCCGCTGGCTGGAGATCCAGGTCGACCCGACCTCCTACGCGCCCCGGCTCGGCGGCCTCATCCCCGCCTTGGAGCTGATCCTGGACGCCGTCGAGCAGGCCGCCGCCGCCACCGGCGTCGGCATCCGGGTCCTGGTCGCCGCCAACCGGATGAAGTCCCCGATGGACGCCCGGACGCTGGCCCGGCTCGCCGTCCGGTACACCGACCGGGGCGTGGTCGGCTTCGGCCTCTCCAACGACGAACGGCGCGGCCTGGCCCGCGACTTCGACCGGGCCTTCGACATCGCCCGCAAGGGCGGTCTGCTGGCCGCCCCGCACGGCGGCGAGCTGGCCGGCCCCGAGTCGGTCCGGGACTGCCTGGACGACCTCGGCGCGGGCCGGATCGGGCACGGCGTCCGGGCCGCCGAGGACGAGCGGCTGATGCAGCGGCTGGCCGACCGTCAGATCACCTGCGAGGTCTGCCCGTCCTCCAACGTCTCGCTGGGCGTCTACGAGCGCCCCGAGGACGTCCCGCTGCGGCGGCTCTTCGACGCCGGGGTGCCGCTCGCGCTCGGCGCCGACGACCCGCTGCTGTTCGGCACCCGGCTGGCCGCCCAGTACGACCTGGCCCGCGAGGTGCTGGGCTTCTCCGACCCCGAGCTGGCCGAGCTGGCCCGGCAGTCGGTGCGCGGCTCGTGCGCGCCGGACAGCGTCCGGAAGGAGCTGCTGGCGGACATCGACGCCTGGCTGGTGGGCTAGGGCCTGTCTCTTGGATCCTTGCCGGGGCCGCTAGAGGCTGACGCCGACCATCACCGGCTCGTTCACCAGCTCCACCCCGAAGGCCGCCCGCACGCCGTCCCGGATCTCCCGGGCGAGCGCGAGCAGGTCCTCGGTGGTGGCGGCGCCCCGGTTGGTGAGCGCCAGGGTGTGCTTGGTGGAGAGGGTCGCCGGGCCGCTGCCGTAGCCCTTGCCGAAGCCCGCCTTGTCGATCAGCCAGGCGGCGGAGGTCTTGGTGCGGCCGTCCGGCGCCGGGTAGGCGGGGGCGGTCAGCTCGCGCCCGGCGGCCAGCGCCAGGAAGGCCGCGTACTGCTCCGGGTCCAGCACCGGGTTGGTGAAGAAGGAACCGGCCGACCAGGTGTCGTGGTCCGCCGGGTCCAGCACCATGCCCTTGCCGGACCGCAGGCCCAGCACCGCGTTCCAGGCGTCCGCCAGGCCGACCCGCTCGTCCTGGGCCACCCCGAAGTGCTTGGCGACCTCGGCGTAACGGACCGGGGTGGAGCGCCCGCCGGCGTCCTCCAGCGCGAACCGGACCCGGAGCACCACGTAGCGGTCCGGCTCCGCCTTGAAGCGGCTGTGCCGGTAGGAGAACGCGCACTCGGCGTTCGCGAGGGTGACCACCTCGTCGGCCCGGCGGTCGTAGGCGACCACCTCGGTGATCGTCTGGGCGACCTCCTGGCCGTACGCGCCGACGTTCTGCACCGGGGTGGCGCCGGCCGAGCCGGGGATGCCGGCCAGGAACTCGACACCGGCCAGGCCGTGCGCCACCGTGCGGGCCACCGCCTCGGCCCAGACCTCGCCGGCCGCCAGCTCCAGCGCGGTGCCGTCGAGCGCGAAGCCCTCGGTGGCGATCCGCAGCACGGTGCCGGCGAAGCCGGCGTCGCCGATCACCAGGTTGGAGCCGCCGCCGAGGATCAGCAGCGGCTCCCCCGCCGCGTCCGCGGCGCGGACGGCGGCGATCACCTCGTCATCGGTGTGCGCGGTCACCAGGCGGCGGGCCGGGCCGCCGAGCCGCAGCGTGGTCAGCGGGGCGAGGGGGGCGTCGAGTTCTTCCAGCACGCCCCCCAGGGTACGGGGACCCCGTACGCCGCCCGCCGCTCAGGCCAGCCGGACCACGGCCCGGGACATGCCCAGCACCTTCTGGCCCGCGTAGGTCGCCACCAGGTCGACCTGCACCCGGCGGTCGTCCAGCAGCTTGGCCACCTTGCCGGTGACCTCGATCACGGAGCCGACCCCGTCGTTGGGCACCGGCACCGGACGGGTGAAGCGGACGCCGTACTCGACCACCGCGCCCGGGTCGCCGACCCAGTCGGTGACCACCCGGACGGCCGAGGCCATGGTGAACATGCCGTGCGCGATGACGTCGGGCAGGCCGACCTCCAGGGCGAACTTCTCGTTCCAGTGGATCGGGTTGAAGTCGCCGGAGGCGCCCGCGTACTGCACCAGCGTGGCGCGGGTCACCGGGAAGGACTGGGCCGGCAGCTCGGTGCCGACCGCGACCTCGTCGTAGTTGATCGTCGCCATCGGACTCACTCCCCCGTCGTCTCGTCGGCGGCCCGGGCCACCAGGGTCATGACCGACGTCACCACGTGCTCGCCGGTCTCGTCCGACACCTCGCCGCGCACGGTGAGCACGTCGTTGCCGGCCAGCGACTTGATGGCGTCGATGGTCACCACGACGCTCAGCCGGTCGCCGGCCCGCACCGGGCGGGTGTAGGCGAACTTCTGGTCGCCGTGCACCACCCGGCTGTAGTCCAGGCCCAGCTCCGGGTCCTGGACGACCTGGGCGGCGGCCTGGAAGGTGAGCGCGAACGGGAAGGTCGGCGGGGCGATCACGTCCGGGTGGCCGTACGCCTTGGCGGCCTCGGGGTCGGTGTACGCCGGGTTGGCGTCACCCACCGCGACCGCGAACTCGCGGATCTTCTCCCGGCCGACCTCGTACGGGGCGGTGGGCGGGTAGGTCCGCCCGATGAAGGAGGGGTCCAGTGCCACGGGGCAACTCCTCGGAAAGAGGTGGATACGGAAAAAGCTCCGGGCCGCAACCCAGTGAGGGGTGCGGCCCGGAGCCGATAAACCTGTTCACACAGGCCCGATGCCCTACGACAGGGTCAGCGGGTCTCGCGGTGCGCGGTGTGCGAGTTGCAGCGGGGGCAGTGCTTCTTCATCTCAAGACGGTCCGGGTCGTTACGCCGGTTCTTCTTGGTGATGTAGTTCCGCTCCTTGCACTCCACGCAGGCCAGCGTGATCTTCGGGCGGACATCGGTGGCAGCCACGGGAGTGCCTTCCTTGGACAATGAATAAGAACACAGACAAGAGTAGCCGACCGGGAGTGTGATCCCCCGACCGACTACGCGGGGTAGCGGTGACCGGACTTGAACCGGTGACACAGCGATTATGAGCCGCTTGCTCTACCAACTGAGCTACACCGCCACAGTGATCGGAAACCAGCCGAGGCCGACCTCTTCTCACCAGAGCCCCCATGCGGAATCGAACCGCAGACCTTCTCCTTACCATGGAGACGCTCTACCGACTGAGCTATAGGGGCGAACGAGGAAGAGATTACACGCTTCGCGCCCAGAGGTGAAATCCGTATCCCGCGGCGAAGTCCGCAGGTCCACGGCACGGACGGGCGAGCGATCGAAGGCCGGGCGTTCGACCGGCCCCGGCGGGCGCGGCCCGACCCGATACGACTATTGCCCGCCTCCCGGCGCCCCGTGCCCGCCCGCCGTACGCTCGACGCTCATTGACGCGAGCAAGGAGCCGGGCGATGGACAGCGCAGCCGCCGACGGGCCGCACCCCGGACCCGGCCCGGCCGCCAACCCCCTCGGGCACGGCCCCGTCCTCCTGCTCACCGGCGCCCGGCTGGCCGACGGCCGGGTCGTGGACGTGCGGATCAGCGGTGACCGGATCCAGGCGGTCGGCACCGCCGGCGGGCTCGGCCCGCTGCCCGCCGTGCCGGGCGGCCCCACCGTCACCACCGGCGCCCGGATCGACCTGCGCGGCTACCTGCTGCTCCCGGCCCCCGCCGAGGCGCACGCCCACTACGATGTGGCCTTCTCCGCCGCGCTGCCCACCCCGCCGCCGGAGACCGCCGCCGACCTCACCCGGCGGGTCACCGAGGCCGCGCTGACCTCGCTCGGCTACGGCGCCACCGCCCAGCGCACCCATGTCCGGATCGGCGACGTGCACGGGCTGCGCCGGCTGGAGGCGGTGCTCACCGCCCGGCAGGCGCTGCGCGGCCTCGCCGACCTGCAGGCCGTCGCCATGCCCCGGCTGCTCACCGGCCTGGCCGGGGCGGACGGCCGGGCCCAGCTGCGGGACGCGCTCAAGCTCGGCGCCACCGCGGCCGGCGGCTGCCCCGAGCTGGACCCGGACCCGGCCGGCTACGTCCAGCTGCTGCTGGAGGCCGCCCGGGAGGCGGACTGCCCGGTGGACCTGCACACCACGGCCGCCGACCCGGTCCAGCTGGCCCGGCTGGCCGGGGCGCTCGCGCCGCTGCGGCCCCGGGTGACGCTGGGGCCCTGCGGGTCGCTGGCGCCGGGCGCCTCGACGGTGCTGGCCAGCAGCGGGATCCGGGTGGTCTGCCTGCCGCAGAACGGCGGCTGCGCCGGGCTGGAGGGCCGGGCGGCGGGGCTGCGGCCGGGGCTGCTGCGCGAACTGGTGGAGGCCCGGGTGCCGCTGACGGCCGGCAGCGGCTCGCTGCGGGACGGGGCCAACCCGGTCGGGCGGGCCGATCCGCTGGAGGGCGCGTACCTGCTGGCGGCGGGCGGGGTGCTGGCGCCCGAGGCGGCCTACGACGCGGTGTCCAACCAGGCGCGGCTGGCGCTCGGGCTGCCGCCGGTGCGGGTGGACGCCGGGTTCCCGGCGGAGCTGCTGGCGGTGCGCGGGGACAGTCTGGCCGGGGCGCTGGCGGGCGGGCACAGCCGGCTGGTGGTGCACAGCGGGCGGGTGGTCAGCCGGACCAGCGCGGTCCGCGAGTTCGCCGACACGGTGGCCCTGGCGCTGCCCCGGCAGTCCGGCAGCGCGGGCGGGGGCTGACCGCTCGTCCGGTCGGCCGTCCCTCATTCGATCAGGTGACGGGGGCGCGCCGCCGTGAGTGACGCGCCCCCTCCCCCACCTACTGGCCGCCGAGGCGGCGAAGCGGTCCCAGGGCTCCCCCACTGGAGCGGGGCCGCTTTCTCACCGCTGACGCTACGCCCCCGAACGGGTGGTTCCGGCGGCTCTTGACGGGCTGTTGTCGCCCGGGGCGCCGCTCTTGACGGCTCGTTGACGGCTCGTTGGCGGACGGCCGCCGCCCCGGCCCGCTCAGGGCTCGTAGCGGTAGCCGATCCCCGGCTCGGTGATCAGGTGGCGCGGCCGGGCCGGGTCCCGTTCCAGCTTCCGGCGCAGCCCGGCCAGGTAGACCCGCAGGTAGTTGCCGCGCTGCTCCTGGGCCGGCCCCCAGACCTCGCGCAGGATCTGCCGGCCGGGCACCAGCCGGCCCGGGTGGGCCAGCAGCAGGGCGAGGATCCGCCACTCGGTCGGGGTGAGCCGGACCGGCCCGTCCGGCCCGGTCACGGTGGTGGCGACCAGGTCCACGGTGTGGTCGCCGATCACCGGCGGGGGCGGCGGTGGGCCGGTCGGCGGCCCGGTCGGCGGGCGGCGCAGCACCGCGCGCAGCCGGGCCAGCAGCTCCTCCATCAGGAACGGCTTGGTGAGGTAGTCGTCGGCGCCGGCGTCCAGCGCGGTCACCTTGTCGGCGGCGCCGGAGCGGCCGGAGAGCACGATGATCGGCACCGCGCTGCGGCTGCGCAGGCCGCGGATGACCTCCATGCCGTCGAGGTCGGGCAGGCCGAGGTCGAGCAGGACGGCGTCGGGGGCGGTGTGCGCGGCCCGGTCCAGCGCCTCGCCGCCGGTGGCGGCGGTGCGGACGGCGTACTGCCGGGCGCTGAGGTTGATCCGCAGGGTGCGCAGCAGCGCGGGCTCGTCGTCGACGACCAGGATCTCGCTCATGCGGGCGCCTCCCCCGGGTGCGTGCCGACCGGATGCGGCCCCGCCGGGTGGGCGGCGGGCAGGGTGAGCAGCATGGTGGTGCCGCCGCCGGGGGTGTCCTCGACCTCCAGGCTGCCGCCCATCGCCTCGGCGAGGCCCCGGGAGAGCGCGAGGCCCAGGCCGACGCCGGTGGTGTTGTCGGTGTCGCCGAGGCGCTGGAAGGGCAGGAAGACCCGGTCGCGGTCCTCCGGGGCGATGCCGGGCCCGCGGTCGATCACCCGCAGTTCGACGCGTTCGGCGTGGTGGCTGGCGGTGACCAGGACGGGCGCGCCGGGCGCGTTGTGGCGCAGCGCGTTGGTGATGACGTTGGCGAGGACGCGTTCCAGCAGCGGCGGGTCGACCAGGACGGGCGGCACGGTCTCCAGGTCGAGCGGCTGGATCGGCGCGTACGGGTCGGGCAGGGTGTCGAGGGCGCGCGGCAGGATCTCGTCGAGGTGGGTCTCGGCGAGGTGCAGGGTGAGCGCGCCGGCCTGGAGGCGGCTCATGTCGAGCAGGTTGTCCACCAGCCGGGTGAGTTTGACCAGCGATTCGTCGGCGGTGGCCAGCAGTTCGGCCTGGTCCTCGGGCGAGAACTCGACGTCCGGGCTGCGCAGCGAGCCGACCGAGGCGAGGGCGGCGGCCAGCGGGGTGCGCAGGTCGTGGCTGACGGCGGCGAGCAGGGCGGTGCGCATCCGGTCGGCGGCCTTGATCGGCTCGACCTCGGCGGCGACCACGGCGAGCCGGTCGCGTTCCAGGGCGGCGGCGACGTGCGCGGCGAAGGCGGTGAGTACCCGCTGGTCGGCGGCGGGCAGCCGGCGGCCGGTCAGGACGAGGACGGCGTCGGCGCCGACCGGGACCTCGGTGGTCTCGGCGGGCTGTCCCGGTTCGGGTTCGCCCTCGCCGTCGCAGGCGGCCAGCACCTCGCCGCCGGTGCGTTCGAGCAGGGCGACGGCGTGCATCCCGAAGGCGGTGCGGGACTTCTCCAGCAGGGCGGGCAGCGCGTCGGCGCCGCGCAGCACGCTGCCGGCCAGGGTGGAGAGGGTCTCGGCCTCGGCGGTGGCCCGGGCGGCCCGGGCGGTGAGCCGGTTGGCGTGGTCGACCACGGTGGAGACGGTCAGCGCGACGGCGGCGAAGACCACCAGGGCGATGATGTTGTTGGTCTCGCCGATGGTGAAGGCGTGGACGGGCGGGATGAAGAAGTAGTTGAGCAGCAGCGAGGCGACCATCGAGGCCACCAGGGCGGAGGTCGCGCCGCCGAGCAGCGCCACCACGACGACGCCCAGCTGGAAGATCAGCGCGTCGGTGGTGAGGTTCACCGTCTCGTGGAACTGCGAGAGCACGACGGTGAGCAGCGAGGGCACCACCAGGCCGGCGAGGAGGCCGGCGACGGTGCGCCGCGGGGAGTGGCGGCGGCCCAGCGAGGGCAGCCGGCCGCGGCCGGTGAACTCGTGGGTGACCATGTGGACGTCGATGTCCTCGGAGGCGTCGACGGTGGTCTCGCCGATGCCGGGGCCGGTGAGGAAGCGGGTGATCCGGCCGCGCCGGCTGGTGCCGAGGACGAGCTGGGTGGCGTCGTGGGCGCGGGCGAAGGCGAGCAGCGCGGTGGGGATGTCGTCGCCGACCACCACGTGGTAGCCGCCGCCGAGGGTCTCGACCAGCTGCCGCTGCTGGGCGAGCGCGCCGGAGGAGGCGCCGGCCAGGCCGTCGCTGCGGGTGATGTGGACGGCGAGCAGGTCGCCGCCGGCGGTGCGGTCGGCGATCCGGGCGGCGCGGCGGATCAGGGTCTCGCCCTCGGGGCCGCCGGTGAGGGCGACCACGACGCGTTCCCTGGTCTCCCAGACCCGGTCGATGTCGTGGCTGGCGCGGTAGTCGCGCAGGCCCTCGTCGACCCGCCCGGCCACCCAGAGCAGGGCGAGCTCGCGCAGGGCGGTGAGGTTGCCGACCCGGAAGTAGTTGGAGAGCGCGGCGTCCACCTTCTCCGCCTTGTAGACGTTGCCGTGGGCCATCCGGCGGCGCAGCGCCTGGGGGGCCATGTCGACGAGTTCGAGCTGGTCGGCCCGGCGGACCACCTCGTCCGGGACGGTCTCGCGCTGCGGGATGCCGGTGATCTTCTGGACGACGTCGTTCAGCGATTCCAGGTGCTGGATGTTGACGGTGGTGATGACGTCGATCCCGGCGTCGAGCAGCTCCTCGACGTCCTGCCAGCGCTTGCCGTTGCGCCCGCCGGGGATGTTGGTGTGGGCGAGTTCGTCGACCAGGACCACGGCGGGCCGGCGGGTGAGCAGGGTGTCGAGGTCCATCTCCTCGAAGTCGGCGTCCCGGTAGGAGCGGTGGACCCGGGGCAGCACCTCCAGACCGGTGAGCATGCCCTCGGTGTGGCGGCGGCCGTGGCACTCGATGTAGCCGACCACCACGTCCGCGCCGCGGTCCCGTCTGCGGCGGGCCTCGTCCAGCATCCGGTAGGTCTTGCCGACACCGGGGGCGGAGCCGAGGTACACCCGCAGGCGGCCGCGTCGGTGCGCGCTGCCGGGGGTGAGGTCGCGGGCCATGGGCGCTGCTCTTTCGTCTGCTGCTCTGCTGCTTCGGACGGGGACGGACGGCGGCCGACCCGGGCCGGGGAGGTGCTCCCCGGCCCGGGCCGGCCCGTCTCATGTGCTCAGCCGGTCGGCTGTCACTTCTGTTCCAGCAAGGCCTTGTTGAGCTGGACGACGTTGACGCCCGGCTGGCCGAGGAAACCCAGCGAGCGGCCGTCGGTGTGCTCGTCGACCAGCCTGCGGACGGTGTCCGCCGGCAGGTTGCGGGCCTTGGCGACCCGGTCGACCTGCTGTGCGGCGTAGGCCGTCGAGATGTGCGGGTCGAGGCCGGAGCCGGAGGCGGTGACCGCGTCCACCGGGACGCTCGCCGGGTCGACGCCGTCGAACTCGGCGACGGCCTTGCGGCGGTCCTCGACGCTCTTGGTGAGGTCCTCGCTGTTGGGGCCGAGGTTGGAGGCGCCGGAGGACTTGCCGTCGTACTTGCCGGCGGCGGGGCGCGGCTGGAACCACTTGGGGTCCGGCTTGGCATCCTCCTCCGGGTCGTCGGGGTTCTGCTTGGGCAGGTCGAAGTTCTGGCCGAGCAGGCCGGAGCCGACCTCCTTGCCGTCGGCGGTCTTCACGATCGAGCCGTTGGCCTTCTCAGTGAAGGCGACCTGGCTGATGCCGGTGACCAGCAGCGGGTAGGCCAGACCGAGGATCACCGTCATCACCAGCAGCATCCGCAGTGCGGTGAAGTACGTGCGCACGGAGGTGGGCAGGGGCTTGGACATCTGGATTCTCCTCTCTCAGCTCAGGCCGGGGACGAACTGGACGACCAGGTCGATCAGCTTGATCCCGACGAAGGGCACCACCAGTCCGCCGAAGCCGTACAGGCCGATGTTCCGGCGGAGCAGCGAACTGGCGTCGGACGGACGGTACTTGACGCCGCGCAGGGCCAGCGGGATGAGGCCGACGATGACCAGGGCGTTGAAGATGATCGCCGAGGTGATCGCGGACTGCGGGCTGTGCAGCTGCATGATGTTGAGCTTGTCCAGGCCCGGGTAGACCGCGGCGAACATGGCCGGGATGATCGCGAAGTACTTCGCGACGTCGTTGGCGATGGAGAAGGTGGTCAGCGCGCCGCGGGTGATCAGGAGCTGCTTGCCGATCTCGACGATCTCGATCAGCTTGGTCGGGTTGGAGTCCAGGTCGACCATGTTGCCGGCCTCCTTGGCCGCCATGGTCCCGGTGTTCATCGCGACGCCGACGTCGGCCTGGGCGAGGGCGGGGGCGTCGTTGGTGCCGTCGCCCGTCATCGCGACCAGCTTGCCGCCGGCCTGCTCCTTCTTGATCAGGGCCATCTTGTCCTCGGGGGTGGCCTCGGCGAGGAAGTCGTCCACGCCGGCCTCCTCCGCGATCGCCTTGGCGGTCAGCGGGTTGTCGCCGGTGATCATGATGGTCTTGATCCCCATCCGGCGCAGCTCGTCGAAGCGCTCCCGCATGCCCTCCTTGACCACGTCCTTGAGGTGGATGACCCCGAGCACGCGGGCCGGCGCGGTGCCGATCCGGGTGGCGACGACCAGCGGGGTGCCGCCGGCGCCGGAGATGCCGTCGACCAGGGCGGAGACCTCGTCGGTGACGGTGCCGTCGTTGGCGGTGACCCAGGTGGCGACGGCCGCGGCCGCGCCCTTGCGGACCTGGTGGACTCCGTCGGCCTCGTCCAGGTCGACGCCGGACATCCGGGTCTGGGCGGTGAACGGCACCCAGGTGGCGTGGGTCAGCTCGCCCTGGGCGCGGGCCCGCAGGCCGTACCCGGTCTTGGCGAGGACGACGATCGAGCGGCCCTCGGGGGTCTCGTCGGCCAGCGAGGAGAGCTGGGCCGCGTCGGCCAGTTCGTCGGTGGCGACGCCGGTGACCGAGAGGAACTCGGCGGCCTGGCGGTTGCCGAGGGTGATGGTGCCGGTCTTGTCGAGCAGCAGGGTGTTGACGTCGCCGGCGGCCTCGACGGCACGGCCGGACATCGCCAGCACGTTGCGCTGGACCAGCCGGTCCATGCCGGCGATGCCGATCGCCGAGAGCAGCGCCCCGATGGTGGTCGGGATGAGCGCCACGATCAGCGCGACCAGGACGATCATCGACTGCGGGGCGCCCGCGTAGCTCGCCATCGGCTGGAGCGTGACGACCGCGATCAGGAAGACGATGGTCAGCGAGGCCAGCAGGATGTTGAGCGCGATCTCGTTCGGCGTCTTCTGCCGGGCGGCGCCCTCGACCAGGGCGATCATCCGGTCGATGAAGGTCTTGCCGGGCTCCGAGGCGATCTTCACCACGATCCGGTCGGACAGCACCTTGGTGCCGCCGGTCACCGCGGAGCGGTCGCCGCCCGACTCGCGGATCACCGGCGCGGACTCGCCGGTGATCGCCGACTCGTCCACGGACGCGACGCCCTCGACGACGTCGCCGTCACCGGGGATGATCTGGCCGGCCTCGACCACGACGTGGTCGCCCAGCCGGAGGGCGGTCCCGGAGACCTCCTCCTCGGCCTGGCTCTTCGGCCAGTCCAGCAGACGGCGGGCCATGGTGTCGGACTTGGTCTTGCGCAGGGTGTCCGCCTGCGCCTTGCCGCGGCCCTCCGCGACGGCCTCCGCCAGGTTGGCGAAGACCGTGGTCAGCCAGAGCCAGACGGTGATCGACCAGGCGAACACGCTCGGGTCGGCTATCGCGGCGACCGTGGTGACGACCGAGCCGACCTCGACCACGAACATGACCGGGTTCTTGACCATCACCCGGGGGTCGAGCTTCTTCACCGCGTCCGGCAGGGAGGCGACGATCAGCTTCGGGTCCAGCAGACCGCCGGACACTCTGTGCGGAGCCTCGGCGGGCGCCGTCTCCGGCCGCGGGGCCGGCTTCTCGGTAAGGGTGGACGACATCAGGAGAGACCTTCCGCGATCGGCCCGAGAGCCAGGGCCGGGAAGTAGGTGAGACCGACGACGATCAGGACGACGCCCGACAGCAGGCCCACGAAGAGCGGCTTGTGGGTGGGCAGGGTGCCCGGGGTGGCGGGGACCGGCTGCTGCTGCGCGAGCGCGCCGGCCAGGGCGAGGACGAAGACCATCGGCAGGAACCGGCCGAACACCATGGCCAGGCCGATCGCGGTGTCGTACCAGTCGGTGTTGACGGTGATGCCGCCGAACGCCGAGCCGTTGTTGTTCGCGCCCGAGGTGAAGGCGTACAGCACCTCGGAGAAACCGTGGGCGCCCGAGTTGAGCATCCCGGCCCGCTGACCCGGCAGCGCCATCGCCACACCCGTGCCGACCAGCACCAGGGTCGGCGTGGTCAGGATGTACAGGGAGGCGAACTTCATCTCCCGGCCGCCGAGCTTCTTGCCCAGGTACTCGGGGGTGCGGCCGACCATCAGACCGGCCACGAAGACCGCGACGATCGCCAGCACCAGCATCCCGTACAGGCCCGAGCCCACCCCGCCGGGCGCGATCTCGCCCAGCATCATGTTGAACATCGTCAGGCCGCCGCCGAACGCGGAGTACGAGTCGTGGAAGGAGTTCACCGCGCCGGTCGAGGTCAGCGTGGTCGAGGCGGCGAACAGGCCGGAGGCCGCGATGCCGAACCGCTGCTCCTTGCCCTCCATCGCCCCGCCGGCCGCCTGCATGGCGGTGCCCGCATGGTGCGACTCGGAGAGGGTGATCAGCGCCACCGAGGCGACCCAGAACAGGCCCATCACCGAGACGATCGCGTAGCCCTGGCGGTGGTCGCCGACCATCCGGCCGAAGGCGCGCGGCAGCGCGAACGGGATCAGCAGGATGAGGAAGATCTCGACCAGGTTGGAGAGCCCGGTCGGGTTCTCGAAGGGGTGCGCCGAGTTGGCGTTGTAGAAGCCGCCGCCGTTGGTGCCGAGCAGCTTGATGACCTCCTGGGAGGCCACCGGCCCGCCCGGGATCGCCTGCGGGTCGCCGACCAGCCCGGCCACCTCGTGGAAGCCGTGGAAGTTCTGCACCACGCCGCTCGCCACCAGGACCAGCGCGAAGACGATCGAGACCGGCAGCAGCAGCCGCAGGCTGATCCGGGTCAGGTCGACCCAGAAGTTGCCGACCCGGTCGGTCCTGTTGCGGGTGAAGCCGCGGATCAGGGTCGCGACGACGGCGATGCCGACGGCCGCGGAGACGAAGTTCTGCACCGCCAGGCCGGCCATCTGGGCCAGGTGGCCCATCGCGGCCTCGCCGCTGTAGGACTGCCAGTTGGTGTTGGCGACGAAGGAGATCGCGGTGTTCCAGGCCTGGTGGCCCGGCATCTGCTCGACGCCGAGGCCCAGCGGCAGCCACTGCTGGACGCGGATCAGGCCGTAGAGGAAGAGGACGGACACGGCCGAGAAGGCCAGCACCGAGCGCAGGTAGACCGGCCAGCGCTGGTCGGCGTCGGCGTCCACGCCGATCACCTTGTAGACCACCCGCTCGGCTCTGAGGTGCTTGGAGGTGGTGAGGATGCGGGCGATGTAGTCGCCCAGGGGGCGGTAGCACAGGGCCAGGGCGCCCACCAGGGCGAGGACCTGCAGCCAGCCCGCGAGAGTCGAGCTCATGTCAGAACTTCTCCGGGTAGATCAGCGCCACGACGAGGTAGCCGACCAGGGCGACGGCCACGATGAGACCTGCGACGTTCTCGACGCTCACAGCTTCTCCACCCCCCGCGCGATCAGGGCGATGACGGCGAACACGGCGACCGTGACACCGACGTAGATGAGATCGGACATGGGCTCCACCACAGTGGCTCGGGGTGGCCGCGGCCTGCGTTCGGACGCGAGGCACGGCGCCGGCGGCGGGCCGGCTAGGCCAGCCAACCGTCCGTCAGGGGCCCCGACGCCGTTCTTGACGCCCTCCATACGGCGCCCGTTCGATTGTTGACGGGCTCCATACGGGGGTCCCCGGCCGGATGCGGCGAGGCCCCGGACGGCATGCCGTCCGGGGCCTCGTGGCCTGCCCTCGCTGGTTACGCGTTCTCGGGCGCCGGGAGCTTCTCGCGCTCCGAACGCACCGTCGGCTCCCCGCGCCGCACCGCGCCCGGGGCCCGCCGGGAGGCCCGGTCCGCCTTGCCGGCCGAGGTCAGCTGCCACGGCACGCTGATCACCATCACGCCCGAGGTGAACAGCAGCCGGCTCTTCAGCCAGAGCGCCGACTGGTTGTGCAGCAGGTGCTCCCACCAGCGCCCGACCACGTACTCGGGGATGAACACCGCCACCGCGTCCCGCGGACTGGTCCGCCGGTACTCGCGCACGTACTGGACCACCGGCTTGGTGATCTCCCGGTACGGCGAGTCCAGCACCTTCAGCGGCACCGCCACGCCCAGCTCCCGCCACTGCCGTTCCAGCTCGCCGGTGGCCTCCTCCTCGACCGCGACGGTGAGCGCCTCCAGCGAGTCCGGCGCGAAGGCCTGCGCGTAGCCGAGCGCCCGCAGCGTCGGCTTGTGCACCTTGGAGACCAGCACGATGCCGTGCACCTTGGACGGCCGCACCGAGTCGGCGTCCGCGTCGTCCACCGCGAGTTCCTCGGCCACGCTGTCGTAGTGCCGGCGGATGCCGCGCATCATCACCCACAGCACCACCGCCGCGACCACGGCCAGCCAGGCGCCCTGGGTGAACTTGGTCAGCAGCACGATCACCAGCACCAGCGCGGTGGTGACCGCACCGGCGAAGTTGATCACCCGGGAGCGCTGGGCGGCGCCCCGGACCGCCGGGTCGCGCTCGGCGGCCAGCGCGCGGTTCCAGTGCTTCACCATGCCGATCTGCGACAGCGTGAAGGAGGTGAAGACGCCCAGGATGTAGAGGTGGATCAGGCTGGTGACGTCCGCGTCGTACAGCCAGAGCAGGCCGCCGGCCACCACCGCGAGCGCGATGATGCCGTTGGAGAAGGCCAGCCGGTCGCCGCGGGTGTGCATCTGCCGGGGCAGGTAGCGGTGCTCGGCCAGGATCGAGGCCAGCAGCGGGAAGCCGTTGAACGCCGTGTTGGCCGCCAGGATCAGCACCAGCGCGGTCACCGCCTGGATGAAGTAGAACAGCACGCTCTGGTCGCCGCCGAAGACCGCCGCCGCCAGCTGGGCGATCACGGTCTGCTGCGGCGCGCTCGCGCAGTCCCCCGGGAAGCCGGTGAGGTGGCAGGCGTTGTCGGCGATGTGCACCTTGGAGATCAGCGCCAGCGCGGTGATGCCGACGAACATGACCACGGCCGTGGTGCCCATCACGGCCATCGTCGCGGCGGCGTTCCTCGACTTGGGCGCCCGGAACGCCGGCACCCCGTTGGAGATCGCCTCCACCCCGGTCAGCGCCGTGCAGCCGGAGGCGAACGCCCGCAGGCCCAGCATCAGCAGGCCGAGGCCGGCCAGCGCGTCCTTGCCGTCCTCCGGCACGATCCCGTACGCGGCGCTGGACGCCACCGGCGCGTCGCCCAGCGCGACCCGGATCAGCCCGGTGACCACCATCAGCAGGATGCCGCCGATGAACAGGTAGGTCGGCGCGGCGAAGGCCTTGCCGGACTCCCGGACCCCGCGCAGGTTCATCGCCATCAGCAGCACGACGAAGCCGACCGCCAGCTCCACCCGGTGGTCCGCGAGCGAGGGCAGCGCCGAGATGATGTTGTCCACGCCGGAGGCCACCGAGACGGCGACCGTCATCACGTAGTCGACCAGCAGCGAGGCGGCCACCACCAGGCCGGAGTTGGCGCCCAGGTTGCGGGAGACCACCTCGTAGGAGCCGCCGCCGCTCGGGTAGGCGTGCACCACCTGGCGGTAGGACATCACCACGACCGCCATCAGCGCGACCACGCCGGCCGCGACCCACGGGGTCAGGTAGAGGAAGGCGGCGCCACCGACGGTGAGCACCAGCAGGATCTCCTGGGTCGCGTAGGCGACCGAGGAGAGCGGGTCGGAGGCGAAGATCGGCAGCGCCAGCCGCTTGGGGAGCAGCGTCTCGCCCAGCTCCTCGCTGCGCATGGCTCGGCCGATCACTAGGCGCTTGAGCGCCTGGGGCAGGTTGAACACATGGGCGAGCGTAAGGGCGCGCGCCGGGCGCGCAATGGGCCGCAGCGGCGTGCCCGAGGCGCCCGGCACGCCCAACGGGCGGGATGTTCCCGCAGGTCGGAGCCGCTATGGGCGAGGCGTGCCGGGCGGGTCGGGAGCGTTTCGACCGCGTTAAGGGGGGCCGTTAAGACATCGTCAAGATATGACGATCGACTAGGACATATCGCCCTTATTGGCACCAATCCCCTGGGCCTCCCCGGTCGTCACATCCGCATCCGCAGCCGGCAGACCACCGCGTCCGTGTGCCGCCGCAGCGCCCGGTCGATCACCGCGCCCCGCCGGTTCTGCAGCGCCCGCTGCCAGGGCCGGACCGGCTCCACCTCGGGGATCAGCACGGTCAGCCGGTCGTACGCGTGCTCGGCGGCGAGCCCGTTCACGAAGGCGGCGATCGGCTGCCCCAGCCGGCGGCGCCCGTCCGGGATCTCCACCAGCGGCACCCCCGGCCGCCACAGCTCCCAGTCCCGGCGCAGCGCCTCGGCCTCCGCCGGGTCGTGCACCACCGTCACCGCCAGCACCTCGTCGCCCAGCGACAGCGCCGCGGACAGCCCGTCCCGGGTCAGCCGGGTGATCGCGGTGACCGGGACCACCACCACACTGCGCTGCGGGGTCACCGCGCCCGGTATCCGGCCCAGCTCCAGCCGCTCGCCGATCCGGGCGTAGCCGCGGTGCACCGCCTCGAACAGCAGGACCAGCAGCGGCAGCGCCAGGCAGATGCCCCAGGCGCCCTCGGTGAACTTGGTGCCGGTCACGACGACGGCCGCCACCCCGGTGAGCAGCGCCCCGAAGCCGTTCAGCGCCGCCCTGCCACGCCAGCGGGCGGGCTTTTCCACGGCCCAGTGCCGGACCATGCCCACCTGGCAGATGGTGAAGCCGACGAACACGCCGATCGCGAAGAGCGGCACCAGGCTGTTGACGTCGCCACCCGAGCCGACCAGCAGCACCGCCGAGACGGCCGCCAGGAAGAGGACGCCGTGCCGGTGCACCTGGCGGTCGGCGCGCAGCGCGAAGACGTGCGGCAGGTGGTTGTCCCGGGCCAGCAGGTGGAGCAGCACCGGCAGGCCGCCGAAGGAGGTGTTGGCGGCCAGCCCGAGCAGGACCACGGTCGCGAACTGGACCAGGTAGAAGCCGGCCCCGTGGCCGAGCGAGGCGTCGGCCAGCTGGGCGAGCACGGTGACGCCCTCGACCGGCTGGAGGTGGAAGCGGCCGATCAGCACGGCCAGTCCGATCAGCATCACGCCGAGCAGCGCGCCCAGCGCGACCTCGGTGCGCTGGGCCCGCTTCACGCCGGGCGTGCGGAAGGACGGGACGGCGTTCGCCACCGCCTCCACGCCGGTCAGCGCCGAGCAGCCGGCCGCGAAGGCCTTGAGCAGCAGCAGCGCGCCGACCGCGGTCGCGTCGTCGGCCAGGGCGGAGGCGTGCCCGGCGGCGGCGGCCGTGCTCACCGGCGCGTCCCGGAACAGGCCGACCACGATGATGGTCAGGATCGACAGCACGAAGACGGCGGTCGGCGCCATGAACCAGCGGGCCGACTCGGCGATCCCGCGCAGGTTGACGGCGGTCACCAGGGCGAGCACGCCCAGGCAGAGCCAGACCCGGTCCCCGTACAGGCCCGGCACGGCCGAGGTCAGCGCGGCCACCCCGGCCGTCACCGACACCGCGACGTTCAGGACGTAGTCGATCACCAGCGAGGCCGCGGCGGTCAGCGCTGTGCGCCGGCCCAGGTGCGCCTTGGCCACCGCGTAGGAGCCGCCGCCGTCCGGGAAGGCCGCGATCACCTGCCGGTACGAGGCCACCAGGACCGCCAGCAGCACGGCGATCGCCGCCGTGACCGGGAGCGTGAACCCGAGCCCGTACGCGCCGGCCGCGGCCAGCACCAGCACGATCGACTCCGGCCCGTACGCGACCGAGGCCATCGCGTCCAACGAGAGCGCCGCCAGCCCGCCGAGCGCCGTCAGCCGGTGCCGCTCGTCGGAGCCGGCCCCGGTATCGGGCGGCTGGGGCTCGGCGGTGACGCTCGTGGTGACGAGGCTGGACATCGGACGGGACCTCCGCAGTCGATCGGTTGCTCCGATCCTGCGGGCGGCGCCGCGCGCCGTCCCCCGCCCTGTACGCGTTCCTGACGCCCCGTCCTCGGCCTTTGACGCGCTCTTGACGCTCGCTCGGCGCGTCCGGCGACGGGGCTGGGCCGGGGTGGGCGGACCGCTGTCCCGGCGGGCGCCGGTTGGGAAGACGATCAGCTCGTACGGAGGACCCCCGGCGCGCTTCCGCACGTCCGGGACTGCTCAGCGGGGAGGCTGAACGGCCCGACCCCACCCCTGCCCCACCCACTGTGCTGCCTGCCCCAAGTAATTGCAACTCCTTCGCAATAACTCACCGCCCCTTTTCCACTACCCTCCGCAGATGCCTCACCACCCTCCGCACTCACCCTCCCTCCCCCCTTCCCCCTCCTCTCCCCTCCTCCTCATCGACCTCGACCACACCCTGGTCGAACGCGACGGCGCCGCCGACGCCTGGACCCCCGCCTTCTGCGCCACCCACGGCCTCCCCGCCGAAGCCGCCCCCACCGTCTTCGCCCTCCACCGCGCCGACCGCTCCCCCGCCGGCTTCGCCCGGATCGCCGCCCACTACGGCCTCCCCCACTCCGGCAGCACCCTCTGGGAGGAACACGTCGCCCAGGAAGCCGCCCGCACCCACGTGCTCCCCGGCGTCCCCGAAGCCCTCGCCACCCTCCGCGAGGCCGGCTGGACCATCGCCGTCGTCACCAACGGCTGCACCGACATCCAACGCGCCAAACTCGCCCGCACCGGCCTGCTCCCCGCCGTCGACGCCGTCTGCGTCTCCGAAGAGGCCGGCGCCCGCAAACCCGCCCCCGCGATCTTCCACCTCGCCGCCGCCCGCCTCGGCCGCACCCTCACCCCCGCCGACTGGATGGTCGGCAACAACCCCGCCACCGACCTCCTGGGCGCCCACGCCACCGGCCTGCGCTCCATCTGGATCAGCGCCCCCCCCCCCCCCCGCGGCCCCCCCCCCCCCCCCGCGCGCCCCCCCCCCCCCCCCCCCCGCGCCCCCCCCCCCCCCCCCCCCCCCCCCCCC